>JAUWKW010000037.1 GCA_030614035.1 Chromatiales bacterium
GACGATCCCTCCCAGTAGTTCACCGACTCGCTCCTCAAACTCCTCGACCACCTTCAGTCGCTCAGCCTCGCGCACCTTCTGCACGATCACCTGCTTGGCTGTCTGGGCTGCAATCCGGCCGAACTCAACGGACTCTATAGGTTCCTCAACGATCCCCCCAGGAGTGGCATCGGGATCGATGTCTACCGCATCGATCATGCGCAACTCACGCTCCGGGAACTCGAGTTCATCGGACTCGTCCGCAAATACCGTCCATTGCCGGAATGAATCGTAGTCACCGGTTTCCCGGTCGATGCTTGTGCGCACCTCCACGTCTTCGCCGTAGCGTTTCTTGGTTGCCGACGCAAGCGCCGCCTCCATGGCTTCGAAGATGATATCTATTTCGACACCTTTCTCATTCGAAACGGTCTCGATTACCATCAGCATTTCTTTATTCATCGTCCTAACTCACTGGCTCCGTATTTCTCGTTCCTACGCGCCTAAACGTCTGGAACTAGACGCGCCGTATCAATCTCGTCTAGCGGTATAGATATGTCCTTATCACCAACCCGCAAAAATACCGTTTCACTATCCCGGGAAAGGAGCAATCCCTTGAGCCTCCGTCGGCCCTGAACCAGACGCTTCAGCCTGACCTTGATCAAACTCCCGGCATACCTCTCGTAGTGTTCCTGCTTCGACAACCGACGATTGAGACCCGGCGACGAAACTTCGAGCCTGTATTCGCCGCCAATCGGATCGGCCACATCCAACACGCTGCCGATCTGCCGACTGACTATCTCGCAATCCTCCAGCGTTATCCCGGCCTCAGCGTCAATAAAAAGCCTCAGGACACCATGCGGGCCACCCAAGTGCGCCTCGAGATCAGCCAACTCGTAGCCCAGAGCCTTCACCGTGGGCTCCAGCAGCTCGACCAACTCGTCATAACTTGGTTGCACCGGTCAATCACTCCATTCGACCCGGGTCAGTTCGCCGGCCAAACAAACAAAAAATGGGCCATTGGCCCATTTTCTAAGTCCATCGGCGTGCGTGAGCCTGCAGCCAACAGGTTCGACGCAAACGCGCGATTCTTATAAAGAAAAAGCCCCATGCGGGGCTATTCCTACCAAAATTTTGGTAGCGGGGGCAGGATTTGAACCTGCGACCTTCGGGTTATGAGCCCGACGAGCTGCCAGACTGCTCCACCCCGCATCCGCCGGCGACGAATACTAACGATTTCTCAGTAACTTGGCAACCTGAGCGGCATAAGCTGAGCCGCTTCCAAGGTCTTATAAATAATATGTTTTTCAGATATTTATAGATGACAATTAAGTCATTACGGCAGCGCACATCCGCAGCAGCCAGTCCGGAAACAGGCCCAACGCGAGCAGCACCAAGCCATTGAGGCTCAACAAGATACGCAGGTCCAGTCCGGCTTCGGGCGCAGTCCGATCCAGCCCTTGATCGAAATACATCAACCGCACGATTCGCAGATAGTAAAAAGCTCCGATAACGGAAAATAAAACCGCCACGGCCGCTAGCCAGATTTTGCCCGCGTCCACCAGGGCAGCCAGGATGCTCCATTTGGCGAAGAAGCCTGCGAACGGCGGCACGCCAGTCAGGCTGAACATCAGGAACAGCATAATGCCGGCAAACCAGGGGCTTCGTGCGTTCAATCCTTTATAGTCGTCGAGCCGGTCCGCTTCAAATCCCGTCCGGCTCATCAGGATCACCATGCCGAATGCGCCGGCTGCCATAATGACGTAAATCAGCGTATAAAAAAGTGCCGCTTCTCGTCCGGCCTGATTACCGGCGACCAAGCCCAGCAGAATAAAGCCCACGTGCGCAATGGTTGAGTAAGCCAACATGCGTTTGATGTTGGTCTGGGCAATAGCGAGGATATTGCCAACCGCCAGCGAAAGAACTGCCAGAACCGTCAGTATGGGTTGCCATGTCGCGGCTTCGGACCCCAGGCCTTCCACCAATAGTCTTATTGCCATCGCGAAGGCGGCTATTTTCGGCGCCGTACCTATAAACAGAGTGACCGATGTTGGCGCTCCCTGGTAAACATCGGGCAGCCACATATGAAAAGGCACTGCGCCAAATTTGAACGCCACGCCGACCAGGATAAAAACGAGCCCGAGCAACACACTCCATTGTCCAGGATCACTCGCCATTAATTTAGTGGCGAGCTGATCAAGTCGCAGACTGCCGGTCACGCCATAGAGAATTGACATGCCATACAACAGGATTCCCGATGCTATCGCGCCAAGCACGAAATACTTCATGGCGGCCTCCGCCGCAATCGGGGACTCGCGGTCGAATGCAACCATCGCGTATAACGCCAGCGAAAGCATTTCCAGACCGAGATACATGGTCAGCAGACTGAAAGCCGAAATCATGACCATGATTCCCAATAACGCAAACAGGCCGAGGACGTAATATTCGCCTCGATAAATTCCGCGCTCCCGCAAGTAGTCTCTCGAGTAGACAAAGCCAACGCTGACGATCGCGATAGCAAAGATTTTCAGAAACTGGCTGAGGGGGTCGGCTATAAATGAACCCGAAAACAGTATCGTGGGGCTCGCGTCCAATTCGATACCGGAACTGATCCAGGCTGTGCCCACCAGGCATAGCAGCGCCAGTATGTAGGTAATGTCACGCCGAGCTTGTGGCAAGAACAGATCCGTAATCAATACGACGCAGATACCCACGGCGAGAAATATTTCGGCGAATGCTGGTGCAAATTCCGGCATGTTCAGCGCAAACCTGTCACAGCTTTGACTGCGTAATATGCGCGACCAGGTTGTCCACCGTCGGGGACATCAGGTCTATCAGGGGCGCCGGCCACAGGCCCAACCCGAGCACAAAGACCGCGATAGCTGCAAGCACAAGAGTCTCGCGGAAGTTGACATCGTAGAGCGCCGCAACACCCTCATTGGCAACTGGACCGAAGATCGTGCGCTTGACCATCCACAGCGTGTATGCCGCACCCAATATCAGGGTAGTGGCGGCAATGAAAGCGTACCAGAAGCTCGCCTTGAAGCTCGCAAGTATGACGAGGAATTCGCCAACAAATCCGGATGTACCCGGTAAACCGACATTGGCCAGCGCAAACAACACCATGAAAGCTGCAAACACCGGCATGGTATTGATAACCCCACCGTAATCGCTAATTTGGCGCGAATGTAAGCGGTCGTACAATACGCCGACGCACAGGAACAGTGCTGCAGATATCAAGCCGTGCGATACCATCTGCACCATACCTCCGGTTATACCCATGGAAATCCCAACGACAGAGTCAGTTTGGTCTATTACGCCCCAGGCAATGAAGAAACCCAGTGTCACGAAACCCATATGTGCAACGGACGAGTAAGCAATGAGCTTTTTCATGTCATTCTGGACCAGCGCGACGAATCCAATATAGACCACCGCAATCAGCGACAAGGTGATCATCAACCCGGCCAGTAGTTGGCTCGCATCCGGTGCGACCGGAAGACTGAAACGTACGAATCCGTAGCCCCCCATTTTTAGCAAAACCGCTGCAAGAATCACCGACCCGCCGGTCGGTGCTTCGACATGGGCGTCAGGCAACCACGTATGCACCGGCCACATCGGTACCTTGACGGCAAAGGCAATGAGAAAAGCCAGAAATATCAAGGTTTGCTCAGTCAGACTCAGCGGTAGCTGATGAAAATCCAAAATGCTGTAGCTGTCAGCCTGAAAATACAGGTAAATAAGCGCCACCAGCATCAGGACCGAACCGAGGAATGTGTAAAGGAAAAACTTGATGGTTGCGTACACGCGCCGTTCACCACCCCAAACACCAATGATGATAAACATCGGGACCAACATCGCTTCCCAGAAAACGTAGAACAGAAGTGCGTCAACGGAGCAGAAAACTCCGATGAGCAGCCCCTCGAGAATCAGAAAAGAAGCAAAATATTGAGCCGGGCGATCTTTGACAGTATCCCAGGCGGCGATCACGACGAGCGGTGTCAGGAAAGCGGTCAAAAGAATCAGTGGCGCTGAGAATCCGTCAACACCGAGAAAATATTCGATTTTATATGCGCTTACCCATGGCAGGCGTTCCACGAATTGCATTGAAGAGGTCGTGGTGTCAAAGCGGCTGTAGAGAAGCAGGCCAATCACAAAGGTCGCAGCGGAGACCGCCAACGCGATCCATCGATCAATGCGCCACATGCTGCCACCGACCGTCCGGTCACCGAACAGCAGCATCAGCACCCCGCCGCAGATTGGCAACCAGATTAATGTACTGAGCAAGCTCATCTACCCACCATGATCAGATTGCACACTCGGCCTAAGCGCCCAGCAATATCCACCCGGTCAGAGCACAAAGCCCAATGACCATCGCAAACGCATAACGGTAGAGATACCCGGTCTGGATTCGGCTTAGCGCCTCCGAAACCCATCCGATAAAACGTGCTGAGCCGTTGACGAACGCACCGTCGATGACAACGACATCACCAACGCGCCAAAATATATTTCCGATCGCCAGACTCCCGCGCGCGAACACCTTGTCGTTGATTTCATCAAAGTAATACTTGTTCAGCAGCAGCTGATACAGATGACTAAAGCGGCGTTGCAGCGCCGGAACGATGGCCGGGTTACGCAGGTAGAGGTACCAAGCGACGAAAACACCTGCCGCCGCCAAATAAACTACAGGTGACATCAGTCCATGTTCGACAAAACCCAATGCACCGTGAAAATCCGTGCCAAGTTCGCGCAGCACGTCATGTTGCTGAAGAATAGTTAATGAGCTACCGAAATAATCGCCAAATAACACCGGCCCGATCGTCGGCCAACCGATAAACAGCGACGGGATAGCAAGTAGTATCAGCGGTAGCGTGACCACCCAAGGAGACTCGTGCAGGTTTTGGCGAGCATCCTCATCGACACGCTCCTGGCCATGAAAGACAAGAAAGAACATTCTGAATGTGTATAGGCCTGTAACGAATACTCCGGCGACGACACAGATGAATGCATAACCGGCTCCCGGCGTTGTCGAATGACCCACCGCTTCGATCAGGGCATCCTTCGAGAAAAATCCGGCAGTGCCAGGAAAACCGATCAGGGCCAATGCACCGGCCAGGCAGGTCCAATAGGTGATCGGCAGATATCTCTTTAATCCGCCCATCCTCCGAATATCCTGTTCGTGATGCAGCGCTAAAATGACCGAACCTGCCGCGAGGAACAGAAGCGCCTTGAAAAAGGCATGCGTCATCAGGTGGAAAATACCCGCGGCGTACGCGGATGATCCCAAGGCGACGGTCATGTAACCGAGCTGGGACAGTGTCGAATACGCAATGATGCGTTTGATATCGTTCTGTGCAATTCCAAGCAAGCCCGTGAACAGCGCGGTGGTGGCCCCTACAACCAGCACTACACTCAATGCCGCTTCGGAATATTCGAACAGAGGCGACATGCGGACGACCATGAACACACCCGCCGTAACCATCGTTGCGGCATGGATCAGGGCCGAGATGGGGGTTGGCCCCTCCATGGAATCGGGTAGCCATACGTGCAGCGGCATTTGCGCGGATTTGCCCATCGCACCGACAAACAACAGTATGCAGGCGACGGATACAGCTGACCACGGAATGCCCGGGAACACTTCGATGTACTGATTCTGCAGGAACTCAGCGTCGGCAAATACTTCTGCGTAATCCAGGCTGCCGGTGAAGAAAAGCAGTGTCGAAATTCCGAGCAGGAAACCGAAATCTCCCACCCGATTAACAAGAAATGCCTTTAGGCTTGCAACTATTGCCGTTGGCCGCGTGTACCAAAATCCGATCAGTAGGTAGGAAACAACGCCCACCGCTTCCCAGCCGAAAAACAATTGTAGAAAATTGTTCGACATAACCAGCATCAGCATTGCAAACGTAAACAACGAGATGTAGCAAAAAAACCTTTGGTAACCGGGATCATCATGCATGTAGCCCACCGTATATATGTGGACCATCAATGACACAAACGTCACCACCGCCATCATCAAAGCTGACAAACGGTCGATCAGGAATCCAATCTCCATGTTTACGCCGTCTACCACCATCCAGGTGTAAACACTGCCATTGAAGACTTCGCCGTTGCTTAGCTGGCCCTGCAACACCAGAACCGATAGAGCAAATGACAGAGCGACTGCAATAATCGTGACCCAGTGCGCGCCCGCTCGCCCAATAATCCGCCCGAATAGCCCGGCAATGATTGCAGCTGTAAGGGGCGCTAAGACAATTGCCAGATAAATCGTTTCCAACGTTTACCCTTTCAGCGAGTCGAGATCTTCGACATTGATGCTTTGTCGCGTTCGAAACACGATAACGAGGATTGCAAGGCCAATTGCGGATTCAGCCGCCGCGACGGTAAGGACGAAAAACACGAACACCTGGCCGGCTGTATCCTCCAGATACCGGGATAAGGCAATGAAATTGAAATTAACGGCAAGCAACATCAGCTCAATACACATGAGCAGAAGGATTATGTTTTTACGATTGATGAAAATCCCGGCTATGCTGATAGAAAATAAAATCGCAGAAAGTGTGAGAAAATGAGTCAGCGTCAACATCATTCCGATTCCGCGTCCATGCTGACCAGCGTAATCCGGTCCTCTGCCCTGACTGATACCTGCTCGGAGATGTCCTGTACTTTCAAGCCCTCCCGATGACGCAATGTCAGCATGATGGCCGCCACGATGGCCAATAACAGAACAAACCCGGCCAATTCAAAAGCGTATACATACTCTGTATACAAAACAGCGCCGAGTTCTTTGGCATTGCTGTAATTCGGCCCGTGAGGCGCCGGTTGCGCCAACACCGGCAGTCCCTGGCTACGCAGCCATATAACACTCAACAGCTCGCCGATCGTGATCGCCGCGACCAACACTCCAACCGGTGCATAACCGAGTGAAACTGGCGCGCAAGCTAGCTACATCTATATCGAGCATCATGACAACGAACAGGAACAGAATCATGACCGCGCCGACGTAGACGAGCACGAGTATCATTGCCAAAAATTCCGCCTCCAGCAGCACCCAAATCACGGCACTGGTCACAAAAGCCAGCACGAGAAACAAGGCCGAGTAGACTGGGTTTCGCGACGTGATCACACCGATTGCCGCCGCTATAAGCACAAAGGCAAGCCAGCCGAAAAAAATCAGCTCGAGCATATAGATGTCGCCCCAAGTTGCGGCGCGGAACCGCGGTATTCGATGGCTGGCACGCTATGTTTTCCTGTTACTTATACTCGGCATCCGCAGCCTTATCCGCAGCAATCATCGCCTCATACTTGTCTCCGATCGCCATTAGCTTGTCCTTGTTCATGATGTTTTCGCCCGGCTCCTCCATGTGATATTCATGGATACGGGTTTCAACAATCGCGTCGACGGGGCATGCTTCTTCACAAAAACCGCAATAGATGCATTTGAACAAGTCGATATCGTAACGGGTCGTTCGCCGGGTACCGTCTTCGCCAACATCGGATTCGATGGTAATTGCCAAAGCCGGGCATACTGCCTCGCAAAGCTTGCAGGCGATACACCGTTCCTCGCCGTTCGGGTAGCGCCGGAGTGCATGCAGGCCCCGAAAACGTGGCGATTGCGGCGTTTTTTCTTCGGGGTATTGAACCGTTACCTTTTTGGCGAAAAAATTCTGCAGAGTAACCCGGAGCCCCTTAAACAATTCCCACAGCGTAAAGGTCCGGATGATCTGGCTGGCTTTGCTCATCTCACGCGCTCCATGGGCCAAGCCTTAGAGTAAACATACCCGCCTCGACCACGATCCAAACGATCGTGATCGGAATAAATACTTTCCAACCAAGCCGCATGATCTGGTCATACCGGTAACGGGGGAAGGTCGCGCGAATCCACAGAAAACAGAACAGGAAAAAAGCCATCTTCGCCACCATCCAGAACAATCCCGGCTCGCGAAGAAATTCCAGACCGGTTCCGTCGAGCCAGCTCCAACCTGAAAATACAGACTCCCAGCCGCCGAAAAACAACACTGATGTCAGTGCCGCAATCAAAATAATATTTGCGTACTCGGCCAGAAAGAAGAGTGCAAATGCTGCCCCCGAATACTCGACCATAAATCCGGCAACAATTTCTGACTCTCCTTCCGCCACATCGAACGGGGCGCGGTTAGTCTCTGCAACTCCCGATATAAAATAAACCAGAAATAGCGGCAGCAACCAGATAAAAAACCAATTGCTCAAGCCACCTGATTGAGCCGCAACAATATCGCCAAGGTTCAAGCTGCCGCCGGCCATCACGACCCCGACCAGAGCAAATCCCATGGCAATCTCATAGGCAACCATCTGGGCGGCTGAGCGCATTGCACCCAGCAGCGCGTATTTCGAATTCGACGCCCATCCCGCCAATATGACGCCGTAAACGCTAAGCGAGGTTAGCGCCAAGACGTAGAGCAATCCTGCATTCAGGTCGGCAATGACAAATCCCGGAAACAACGGGATGACTGCCCAAGTCGCCAAGGCTGGAATAATCGATAGCAGCGGAGCGATCAGAAACAAAAATCGATTGGCTTGGCGCGGAACGATTATTTCTTTCAACAGCAACTTGATTACGTCAGCAAAAGGCTGCAGCAAACCACGCGGGCCCACCCGATTGGGCCCGATGCGATTTTGCATATAACCAATGATTTTTCGCTCGAAATAGGTCAGGAATGCGACACACAGAATGACAGCGACCGTCAATATGACGATCTGGATCGCAGTGATAACGGCATTAGCCCAAAATTCGGGCAAGAACCCCAACAGATCTTGCAAGATTGCGGTCACCGGCAATACGTCCCTCAGGCGGTCTCGCGCCGCTCGGTCGCGCCGTGCTGGGCTGCTTGCCGACCATCTCGTGTAAGTTGCAGCGAGCGGGCCCTGCGTACCACTGCATCGACCTGGTACATGGGCACGTCCAAATCCTCTGCGGGGATTTCGGCTGGGCCGTCCGCCCGGGCGCTCGCTTGGGCGGAAAGAAGATTGTCCGATTCAAGATTGCCTGCAGCGGCTGCCAATTCATCCCGGATTGCTTCGCTCGTCAGATAGTGGCAGTCGGGCAGTTCGAGCAGGTTGCCGAGCACTCGTAGCACCTTCCACGCCGGCCGTGCTTCCCCGAGTGGCGCGGCGACTCCAGCAAAGCTTTGCCAACGACCCTCCACGTTAACCAAAGTGCCAGAGGTTTCCGCAAAGGTTCCGATCGGCAGCACCACGTTGGCATGCTGCGCCAGACTGCCGGCGAAGTACGGAGACAATGCCTACACGAATTCGGCAGATTCGACCGCTGCGACCGCGCCAGCAGCATCTGCGCAATCCATTTCGGGTTCGGTGCCGATCAACATCAGGCCCTGCGGCGGCGTCGCTATCATGTCAGCAATTGTTTGTCCGGGATTGTCTAAACGGGCGCCCCCGGCAC
>JAUWKW010000208.1 GCA_030614035.1 Chromatiales bacterium
GTACCGTTTCCAGCTGAGAAGGTGCGCGTCGACCACGAAGTGCGACTTCCGGCTGTTGTCCTGAGATATCTACGAGATCCGTCCCGACTACGCGGAATCGTTCGGACGGATCTTGGAAAGCTTGATCGATTTGCGCCTTTAGGAATTCATTGGGCGCCGCCGCAGCCATCGCTTGTTGGTTCTGCGGCACGGTTTGCAGATATGCTTGCTGTGTCGCGCGTTCCTGTGCCTGTTGCGCCGCTGCGGTTTCTTCCGCCTGTATCTCCCGCTCCATCGCCGCCATTTTGAGCATTTGCTCGAATTGACGTGAGCTTGCTGCGGCCTGATCTGATTGGGCATTGGCCAGTAGGCCCAACGATCCAGCGAATTGTGGTCCGAAGCCTTGCCGGTTGCCAGTGCCGGCGGCCAAGGCGAGCAACCCTGCAGGAACCCCATTGGGCATCTTTCATCCTCCTATTGATCGGACCTTAGCATAGAGTCGGCGATCACGGGAATGATAGCCGTCAACAGCTCTTCGTCGTCACGGTCGAGTGCCTGTTGCGACTGCCGAATCTTTGCCGCCACCATCTGCGGCAGGTCGAGTCCCGGCGCACCCGCACCGGCGCCGTCGTCTCTTATCGGCGGTGCTGCGCCACCAGCAACTACGATTGGCAAACCTTGATCGGTTTCCAGTGCCCGTTGTACGGGGACTTCGATCGGCTGCCTGATTGCGATCGGGAAAACGTCACAAAATTCTATGGCTTGGCCAACTGCGATTTGCCGCAGCACTCTAATCGGAAATGGCGAATCCAGCTCGGCTGCAACGCCCACCGCTTTCGTATCGACGGCATCGACCGCAATGGCGGTATCGAGTTCGAGCGATTGGCCGACCGGAACGACACGGACAGCCGTAACTGGACTCGACTCATTGATCTCCGCTGCAATGCCTAGGATCTGTTGGGTCGTTAGCGTGAACGCGATCAGGATCGACGTACCGCTATCGGTGTTCGTCGGCGATGGCGTGAAATCCGTGCCATCTGTCGGCGCGTCGGCAATGCTGCCAAGGGTATTGGTTGCCAGCTCATTGAGCCGCTCGGTCATGTTCGACCAAGTGACGGTCGGATCTGGCGTCTCATCGCTGCCGACGTTCGTAGCCATGGCAGCGAGCACGAGACCGTTTTCTGTCGTGTTCAGTGCCGATGCGGTAGGCGTCGCATCGTTCGCCGCACTCGCTGCGAAGCTATCGATGACCGGATTGGTTTGATCGACGTTTCGATAGCTCGCCGCGTGCATGCGGAATTGAGACCCATCCGATGCACCGCTGAAAGTCAGAGCAAAATTCGTATCCGTGGCGGCGACAATGCCAGCGTCGTTCAAATACCAAGTCGTGTGATTGAGATCACCGCCCGTCGTGGTCGAGAGCGTCTGAATCTGTGTCAGCGCCTCGCCGCCGTAATCGACACCCGTCAAATCCACGCCAACGCCACGGCGAATATATGCATCGATGACGAGTAGGCGATTCGTGCCGGCTGAAACCGTGAATGACCCGGGCACCGTATCGACGGTGCTAACCGTGGTCCAGGCGTCGAGCTCGGTGACGGATGGCACCGTGACGAGGCCTATGGGCCGCCCTTGATCGGTTTCGACCGCCTGGACGAGTTGAACGATCTTGGCGCCGGCAACCGACAATGCGGCGTCGGTTTCCGCAGACTGGCCCACATCGATGCCACGCCCACCCGCGATAGGCTGCGCAAGATCAGTCTCGCCCGCTTGGACGACGATAATGCTTGTTGGCGATATGATCGGCTGCGCTAGATCTGCCTCTCCCGTCTGATTGACCAGAAGTTCTTTGCTGATGGTGACTGGCTGCGCCGTGTCGGTTTCGGCCGCCTGCACAACGTCATTGAGTTCCGCAGGCGTAATTGCCTGTGCGGTATCCGTCTCGATCGCCTGAACGACCGCTTCGAGTCGCGCCGGGCTGATCAGTTGCGCTAGATCCGTTTCGGTAGCTTGCCCAATCGCTGCCGGTACGGCGACGACTAAAGCGGTGTCGATCTCGATTGCTTGGACAACGGCCGCCAACCGTGCCGGATCGATGATCTGTGCTAAATCGGTTTCTGTGGCCTGCGCAATATCCTTCAAGCGTGCCGGAGTTACTGCCTGCCCGGTATCGGTTTCCGTCGCTTGGGCAACATCCGCTAACCGTGTATGAGTAACTGCCTGAGCTAGATCTGTTTCAGTCGCCTGATTGACGGTGACATTTTGACCGGCCGCAACGACGCGACCAATGATGATGGGCTTGCCACCCCATGGCACTGGTGGGCCGTCAACATCGCTAATCGTGCCAAGCACGTCGAGACTAACGTTCTGGCCACTATAATCTCGAAGGCGTTCGGTCGCGCCTGCAAAGCATGGCCATAGGCCGATCAAGTTTGCGTTGCGTTGGGCTAGAATTGTCTCACGTTCAGCCTCTAGCTCGGCCTGAGTGAGTGCGGTATCCCACATCTTGATATGGGCGATGCGAGTCTCGGAGCCTTCGTCGTAAGTATCGTTGCCCCACGTCGAAATACCTATTTGCCAATTTATTGTTTCAGTGCGAGATGTTATCTGAACATTGCCGTCCAAATCCCAATAGTAACCAGAATACGTACCTCCTGCATCGATAGTGGTAGCAGCGTAAAGCCATTCATTCAGGTTGGGATTGACGCTGAATGCACTAGCATTGCCTGCGCTATTCCATAAACCAAAGTTCTCGGCGGGACTCCAAGCTAAGCCATTATACTCGCCAGATCCGTCACCTTCACTTTGTAGTGTTAAATATTGCCAATCGCCTAAAGATGCATTTTTCTGAAACCAGAAACTGGTCGTGAAGCTATTGATTAGTGGCAGATTGGTGAGTGTCCGGACCTCACTAGTGGTATTCGGAAAAAATATCGCCATCGGCGATTAGGCCGCGTCGCTGATTTCTGCTAGCAGTAGGTCCGCAGCACCGGCTGCGGTGCTTGCTTGTAGGTAGGTAAGCCGAAAACGAATCAAATCGCCGATCGCGGCGCTATCCCCATTGGTGAGTTCATCCGTTACTTCTGCCAAAAATCCCGCCGTGCCCGGCACGGTATCGGCTGCGGCATCATTAACTGTATCGTAGCTCGTAGCTGCACCCAGATTTAGCGCATCGCCAGGCGTAACGGCCTCGACCTCACAGCGCCATTGCGCATTATCTGCCGTGCCGGTGGCCATGGCGTATTGATAGGCAATCGTGAAAGGTGCAACAAAATCATCAGGGACGCGGAATTGCCAGGAGGCGCTTTGTTCCTCAGTACTAAGAAACTGCACGACCTTGCGCCGCTCGCCGTCGACATCGATATTATCGACCACCGCTCCAGCCGGACTTACAGGCTGTTGCATCCCGGAAAAATCAAGAGTAAAGCGAGATGCCATTACTTTTCTCCTTTCTCATACATCTTCGCGGCCACACGGGAAAACAGAAATCTTAGTTGCTGCTCGTGGACCTTGCTTACAAAGCCAGGTGGTAAAGACGCTTTCATATTTGGCCAGGTATCCCGAATCCAATCGCGGATTCCCTTGGCACCCGTTTCAATT
>JAUWKW010000157.1 GCA_030614035.1 Chromatiales bacterium
TGTTCTTAAGCATCGTGTTCATCGACGAAATCAGCGTGCCGTCTGCCAGTACCGCTTCCAGTCCAAGCACCATGTCCCGCGTCATACCGTAGCGAATGACCCGGTTACCGCCCGCGTTGGTCGCCGCGTTGCCACCCAGCGTGCACGATCCGCGCGCGCCCAGGTCCAGTGCCAACATCAGGCCTTTGGCCTCGGCCTGCTCCTGAGCGTGCTGCAAGGTCGCACCGGCCTGAACCGTCATGGTCCGCCCGACTTCATCGATTACCTCCACGTGGTTCATCCGCTCAAGTGATAGCACCACGTCTTCCGCTGTGGTCAGAGAGCCTTCCACCAGTCCGGTTAAACCGCCGTGCGTTACCACCGATTGCCGCGCCCGGTTGCAGGCGCTGAGCACCTCGCAAACTTCAGCCGTTGTGCCCGGACGCAAAATAGCGCGCGCGCGGACGGGTTCCTCGCCCCAGATTCCGGCCCGGCGTGCGGTGACGTCGTCACCGGTAAGCACGCCTTCCGGTCCGAGCAGCTCGCGCAGGCTCAAAATCAATTTATCGGCCATCACAATCGTCCGGCTATAGATTCTGTTCCGGTGGCCTGAAATCAGGAGCCCGGCAGCACGTAATCCTGAAACTGTTCCCGCAAATCAACTTTGCGGATTTTGCCGGTGGCCGTGTGCGGCAATTCGTCGACGAACACAACGTCATCGGGAACCCACCATTTGGCAATCTTTCCAGCGAACCAGCTCAGCATTTCAGCTTTATCGACTTCCGTACCCGGCTGCCGAACGACGACAAGCAGCGGCCGCTCCCCCCATTTTGGATGCACTACTCCTATGACTGCGGCTTCCGCAACCTGCGGGTGATCGACAGCGGTATTCTCGAGCGTAATCGAGCTGATCCATTCGCCACCGGACTTGATAACGTCCTTGGTACGGTCCGTGATCAACATAAACCCCTCCGGATCAATCGTTGCCACGTCGCCCGTGTCGAACCAGCCGTCGGCATCGATGCGCGCTTCTTCACCTCCGAAATAGCCGCTGCATACCCACGGGCCGCGAACCTTCAAACCGCCAAACGCCTTCCCGTCCCAAGGCAAGTTTTGATTCTCATCATCGGTGATTTTCATTTCCACGCCGTAAACGCCGCGCCCCTGTTTTGTCTGGATCGCGAGCAACTGATCCTGCGGCAGATCGGCCATGCCCGGCTTCAGTGTATTGAAGGTGCCCAGCGGGGTCATTTCGGTCATACCCCAGGCCTGATGCACGTACACCTGATGCAGATCGCGAAACTTTTCGACGACGGAGGCTGGGCAAGCAGCACCCCCTATAACAACCCGCTTGAGACTGCCAAGTGTCTTACCCGCCTCGTCCAGATACGCCAGCAATCCAAGCCAAACGGTTGGTACACCCAAAGAGAAAGTAACCTCTTCGCGCTCCATTAATTCATGCAGCGCCTGGCCATCGCCCATCTTCGGACCCGGAAGTACCAGCTTGGCGCCGACCATTGGGACCGCGTACGGTGTGCCCCAGGCATTAACGTGAAACATAGGCACGACCGGGAGCACGCACTCCTTAACGGACAGATCAAAAACATCCGGCAAAGCCTCGCCGTATGCGTGCAGCACTGTTGCGCGGTGACTGAACAACACGCCCTTAGGGTCGCCCGTGGTGCCCGATGTGTAACACATGGCACTCGCCGTGCGTTCATCTAATTCGGGCCAGTCGTAGCTATCCGATTCCTTTGCAAGCAGATTTTCGTAGCACATCGCGTTGCGCAGCTTGGTCTGGGGCATGTGCTCCGCATCGGTCAACACGATAAAGCCTTTCACCGTTTCAAGCTGGTCCTGCATCTGCTCGAGCAGCGTCACAAATGCAACGTCGGTAAATACATACTGATCCTCGGCATGATTGATGATGTATTCAACCTGCTCACCGAATAAGCGTGGATTGACGGTGTGGCACACTGCGCCAGAGCAGGAGATGGCGTAATACAGTTCGAAATGGCGGTAATCGTTCCAGGCCAACGTACCCAGCCGGTCACCGGGGTGGACATCCAGACGTTTTAAAGCATTCGCAGCCTGGCGGGCGCGGCGAAAGGCGTCCGCATAGGTATACCGGTGCGAGGGGTTGTCGGCGGTGACGGAAACTATTTCGCGTTGACCGAAATTAGCGTCAGCAAACCGCATGATCCCGGTGATCAACAGCGGCGTGTCCATCATCAAACCATGCATGATGTGTACGCTGTTTCTATATCCCGATGTCTGTGGCTATCCGCCGATGTAATACATCTCGACCTTGTTGCCCGGCTCTGACTGGAGTGCCCTCAGTTCACTGTAGCGATCTTCCCGGCCATTCCACGCCTTGCCAATAGTTTCCGCCAGCTCCTGGTCACTCGCTCCGGCCCGCAGCAGTCCACGCAAGTCTGTGCCCTCCGAGGCAAACAAGCAGGTAAACAGCTTTCCATCGGACGATAAACGCGCCCGGGTGCAGGATCCGCAGAAGGGTTCTGTAACCGATGCGATGAACCCGATCTCCCCCTGACCGTCTTCGAACATGTAACGGCTCGCGACTTCACCGTGGTAATTCTGTTCTGCGGGCGAGATCGGCCAGCGTGCATTAATTAGCTCAACCAGTTCGCGAGCCGGAACCGTTTCCGACAATCGCCAATGATTAATCGTGCCAACATCCATGTATTCGATGAACCGAACAATAATTCCGGTGCCACGAAAATGCTCGACCAGGTCGAACACCGTCTCATCGTTAAGGCCTTTCTTGACCACGACATTAATTTTGATCGGCAGCAGGCCGGATTGCTCCACCTCGCGGATGCCATCCAGCACCTTGTCCTTGCTGCCGCGACCACCGCTCATGACGTCAAACACCTTGTCATCCAGCGAATCGAGGCTCACCGTAACCCGATTGAGTCCGGCCGCCTTCAGCGCGGCTGCGTGTTGAGCCAACAGAATACCGTTGGTCGTCAGCGCGATATCGTCAATCCCATCGATTCTGCTTAGATCTCCAATCAAATCCTGAAGGCTGGCGCGCAGCAGCGGTTCGCCACCGGTGATACGCAGTTTGTGCACACCAAAACCGGCAAAAATGCGCGCCAGCTTGACGATCTCAGTGAAGGACAATCTCTCGGTCGTCGTCAGGAACTGAAAATCTTTGTGATATTTGTCTTCCGGCATGCAATACGGACAACGGAAATTGCACCGATCCATCACCGAGATACGGAGATCGCGCAAGGGTCGCCGGAAACGGTCGGTGAGACCGCCCCCGGCCGCAGGGAACTTGACGATTTTCTCTTCCATGCTGAAGGTCTTTATTGTTTGCTGGACTCGGAGTCCTGAAACGACGCTATCACACGTTCGGCGTATGTCAAACAAGGCCCGGCGCGGCCGTGACCTTCGTTTATACTCGGCGACCTGCCCGACATCGAAAATCAAGAAAACTGATGCCCAGCACCAATTTGCCGAGCCGCATGACCGCCATCGCGATCACCGCGCCCGGCGGCCCTGAAGCTTTGCAAGCGGTGACGGTGGAGGTTCCGCAACCCGGAAGCCACGACGTGCTGATTCGAGTCGCGGCGGCCGGTGTCAACCGCCCCGACTGCATGCAGCGCCGAGGATTGTATCCGCCACCGGCCGGCGCCTCCGAACTGCCAGGACTGGAAGTAGCCGGCACGGTAGTCGAGGCTGGTGCTGCGGTCAACGATATTAAGGTTGGCGACTCGGTTTGCGCCTTGTTGGCCGGCGGTGGTTACGCGGAATATTGCACGGCGCCGGCCGTGCAGTGCCTGCCAATTCCGGCCGGGATGAGCACCATCGAAGCGGCCGCCGTGCCTGAAACATTCTTTACAGTCTGGACGAATCTGGTGGACCGCGGTCAACTGAAATCAGGTGAACAAGTGCTGATTCACGGGGGTGCCAGTGGCATCGGCACGACCGCGATCCAGATTGGACGTGCGTTGAAGGCACAGGTGTATGCAACGGCCGGCAGCGACGAAAAAACCGCAGCATGTGAACGGCTCGGTGCAAAACGCGCTATAAATTACCGCGACGAGGATTTCGCCAAGGTCATAATGTCGCTGACCGACGGGAACGGCATCGACGTCATTCTTGACATCGTCGGCGCTGATTATTTTGTTTCGAACGTAAAACTGCTCAAGACCGGTGGGCGTCTCGTCATCATAGGGCTGTTGGGCGGCAGCACCGTGGAAATGAACCTGGTGCCACTGATGACCAAACGTTTAACCGTAACGGGTTCCACTCTCAGAGGTCGGTCACCGGCGGAAAAAGGCGCGATTGCCCAGTCGCTGGCACATCATGTTTGGCCATGGCTGGAGTCGGGCGAAGTTCGACCGGTCATCCAGCAAACGTACCCGCTTGAAGACGCAGCTTCGGCCCACGCGGTCATGGAAAATAATCAAACCATCGGCAAGCTGGTGCTGGTGGTCGACCACGACAGCTAACTGGTGTTTCTGAATCGATGAGCATACGCCGCAGCATCAATGCATTTGACCGCTGGAGATC
>JAUWKW010000085.1 GCA_030614035.1 Chromatiales bacterium
GTTTTTGACACGAGATCGGACCGCCAAGGGGAAAGCATCATGCGCGCCTTATTAAAGCAATTTCTTGACCAGCAAATCTCACGCCGCGACTTTGGTGCCGGTTTGATCGCACTGGGCTATAGCGCTGCGGCGGCACAGTCCGTACTCAGTTCCGTTGCGGAAGCAGCGGAACCTCTTCCTGCCGAAGGCATTCGTTTCAAAGGTACTGGCGCAGAAGTAATCGTGGAAACGCTGCGCGCTGCAGGAATCAACAATGTCTTTGCGACGACGGCGACCGGCATGTCGTCCCTGTTTGATGCGTTGTCGACGCGGCCCGACGTCCGATATATCCAGTCGATCGCCGAATCGCAGGCCACCAGCATGGCGCACGGATTCGAACTGGCAAGTTTTCAGACCACGGCCCTGTTCCTGCCTGGCGTAGCAGTCCCCAGCTCGATGAATAATCTGTACAACGCCTGGAAGGATCGTTCCGCTATCGCGGTTTTCTCTGACGCGGCCAGTAATCAATTCCCGGGTCGCAACATGTTTCAACAAATGGACGATTGGCTGTCACCGATGGTGGAGTTTACGAAATGGCGCTGGCAAGTTAACAACACGCGTCAGATCGGAGAAATGACCCGCCGGGCGATCAAGATGGCCGGAACACCGCCCGGCGGTCCAGTGCACGTGCGCTTTCCGCAGAACATTCTCGGGGCCGAGGGTGTGTCGCAAACCATTTACCCGCAAAGCCGCTTCTCTGTGCCGATGGAAATCCCGCCGCAGTCGGACCTGATCGACCAGGCTGCGCGTATGCTGCTCGAGGCCGAAAAACCGATGATCGTAGTTGGTTCCGAATTAACTCGAGGGCAGGCGAACGGTGAATTGGTGGAATTTGCCGAATTGCTCGGAATACCTGTGGCGCAAGGCTTCAGCTGTTACGGCGATTTCCCGTTTCGCAATCCTCTGTTTGCCGGGTTCTCCGGGCTCGGTGTGCCTCGTGGGTTTGGCGGCAACGATGTATTCCTGAACCTGGGTGCGCAGATGCCTGATCCAGGCATCATGACAGCGCCGGTGTCACGGGGTGCCAAGGTGATCCACGCGCGTCTGGAATACGAAGATATTGCCAACATTTACCCGACCGATGTCGCGATCGTAGCCGGTATGAAGGAAACGGTCTCGGCTTTGAACGACGCGGTCAAGAGCATGGCGACCGCGAGCCGGCTGCGAAAGATCAGCGGCGAGCGTCTTGAAGCCGCGCGAGCGGATACCGCCAAACGTGAAGCAACCAGGGACGCGGCAGCCAAGGCGCTGTGGAACGCCAGCCCGATGTCCTGGGAACGAATCTCCGTGGAATTGGAAAATTCCCTGGAAGATGACGCGATTGTGGTCTCCGAACTCAATTACCGCACGCCGTATCATTACATGAACCTGGGGCGCGACAAAAAATGGTTGGTGGGGCAAACGATGGGGTATGCGCTGGGCTGGGGAATTGGTGCTGCGCAGGGTGTCAAGATGGCCCATCCGGACCGGCAGGTATGCTGCCTGATCGGCGATGGCACGTTGTTGTTCGGCCAGGTGGAAGGGCTGTGGAGTGCATCGCGATATGACATTCCGGTAATCATTATCGTCTTTAATAACCACAGTTACGACGGCGAACGCGTGCGTATCTACCAACGTTCGCCAATGGCCCGAAACAGGGAAACCCGTGACATGTGGAAAGATTTGTCCTGTTATCTGGGTAACCCGTTGGTCGATTTTGTCGGCCTGGCGAACAGCTTCGATATCCAGGCGGCCTCGGCGACGACACCCGAGGAATTTCAAAAAGCCATGCAGACCGCGAAGGCTGTCACTCGTGAGGGTCGGCCATACCTGATCGATGCGTTGACGATGCAGCTCGGTGTCGGTGCCAATGTGAACTGGCACCCCGATATCTCTATTGCCAGTGAGCGTACCCGCAACGTTTGATGCCGGCCCAGCTAGTTAACGCGGAGAATAGTCATGCAGTATAAAAGTCTCGGTAATTCGGGGCTGCAGGTATCGACGGTTGGCCTGGGGTGCATGAACTTCGGGATGGCAAATGATGAAGCTGAGTCAGCCGCTGTCGTTGCGACCGCACTGGAGCTGGGTATAAACTTTTTTGACACGGCGGATGTTTATGGGCAACGCGGCAAATCAGAAGAGTGGCTCGGCAAAGCGCTCGGCACCCGCCGGCCGGAAGTCATTATTGCGACGAAATTTGCCGGTCCGATGTCAGCTGAGCGCGATGACATGCAGGGCGGCTCCCGCCGATACATCATGCAGGCAGTGGAAGCCAGCCTGACTCGTCTTGGTACCGACTACATCGATTTGTACCAGATGCACCGTACCGATCCGAAAACCCCAATCGAAGAGACCATGCATGCGCTGGATGACCTGGTCAGGCAGGGCAAAGTGCGGTACATCGGCAGCTCGAATTATGCCGGTTGGCAGATTGCCGACGCACAGTGGACCGCGCGTGAGGGTCATCTGACGCCGTTCATAGCGGCTCAAAACCGTTATAGCCTGCTTACTCGCGACATCGAAAAGGAACTGGTACCGGCCTGCGATGCACATGGCCTGGGGATACTTCCGTATTTCCCGCTGGAGAGCGGCCTGTTGACCGGCAAGTACAAACGCAATGAAGACCCACCGAAGGGCAGCCGGCTGGACAAATGGAAACAGTTCAGCAGCTCATTTGCCTCCGACGACAAGTTTGACCAGGTCGAGCAATTGAACGAGTTGTGTGCACGTTACGAGCACAGCCTGCTGGACCTGGCGATGGGTTGGTTGGCCAGCCGACCATACGTTGCGAGCGTTATTGCCGGCGTAACAACGCCCGAGCAACTAGAGCAGAACGTGGTCGCAGGTCAGTTCGTTCCCTCAGCGGAGGAACTGGCGGAGATCGATGAAATCAGCCCCCCGCCGCCCGTACCCCAGTTTGGTCCACGCCGGTAACCGATCTGGGTGTGCATCGAAACGCCTCGCGTAAACCATAGCGCGGGCTGCAGCCTGGAGCCCGGCATCACCGGCGCGTTGAAACTTTGAAGGAAGGCCACCTCATTCGTGTGTTGGGCCGGCGCGATGTCCTGGCCCTGGCTTTTGGAGCCATCATTGGCTGGTCATGGGTGTTGTTGACGGGCGAGTGGGTCAAAACCGCCGGTTCACTCGGTGCGATCTCCGCTTTCACCGTCGGCGGTGTAGCCATGCTTTTCATCAGCCTGACCTATGCGGAACTCGCTTCAGCCATGCCGGAAGTCGGGGGCGAGCACGTATACAGTTACCGGGCCCTGGGCGCGGGCGCATCGTTTGTCTGCACCTGGTCCCTGATCCTTGCCTATGTCACCGTCGTCGCATTCGAAGCCGTGGCGTTATCTACCGGACTGGCCTACCTGATACCCAATTTCAGTTCCGGGCGACTGTGGCAGGTGGCCGGGGAAGATGTTTATCTCAGCTGGATCGCGGTCAGCGTGCCCACTGCGGTGGTAATGACCTGGGTCAATGTGTTGGGGATAAAACCGGCAGCCATGGTCCAGGCGATCGTGACCGGAATCATCCTGTTGTCCGGCATACTGTTTTTTACCGGCAGCCTCCCGGCCGGTGATCCCACCAAGCTTGAACCACTGTTCCGCGATGGCATGACCGGCACGCTGAGCGTACTGATCATGGTGCCGATGATGTTCATCGGTTTCGACGTGATTCCACAGGCCGCAGAGGAAATCGACCTGCCGCGCAGGTTGATCGGCGTGTTACTCGTCATTTCGGTCCTGATGGCACTGGTTTGGTACGTGCTGATGATACTCGGTGTGGCACTGACCTTTTCGGCCACTGAACTCGACGAAGTGGAGCTTGCGACCGCGACGGCCAACGCATCCGTGTGGGGTGGTCGATGGGCCGGGAACCTGATGGTCATCGGCGGCATTGCCGGAATAATGACGAGTTGGAATGCATTCCTGGTCGGCGGTAGTCGCGCAGTCTATGCGCTCGCGCGTGCCGGCATGCTGCCCGGCTGGCTCGGTCACCTGCATCCGCGATTTAACACCCCGTACATGGCCATACTGCTGATCGGAAGTTTTTCCTGCATTTCGCCGTTGTTCGGACGGCAGATATTGATCTGGCTAATCGATGCCGGAGGGCTGGCCGTCATCATCGCCTACGGCATGGTTGCTGTTTCCTTTCTGGTGCTGCGCCGACGTGAACCCGAGATGCCGCGCCCGTTCCGGGCTGCAAAGGGGAACGTGATCGGGACGACTGCGCTGGTGCTTTCGATCCTGTTATTGCTGGTGTACCTGCCGGGCAGTCCGGCTGCGCTGACATGGCCCTACGAATGGTTGATTTGCCTTGGTTGGGCTGCACTGGGAGCAGGATTTTTTGCATGGGCACGGCTGGGTTCCCGGTAGAGCCCGGAGCATCTGAAAATAATCCTCGCTGAAGCTCCTCCGGGTGCTTGACTTGAGTCGTGATCTGTTCACGATGGCAGGCCTGTCCGGGGCGGGTTGATTTTCCTTGCGTACCGGTTCGGAAAACCCAGGCCAGATACCCTGCTACCTGCTGGAAAACCGCGCATGCAAGTTTCGAAATTCGGTCAGCGCTTCACCCGCCACACCGGTGCCCGGGAGTTGATGGATGATCTGGGCGCCGCTTTAGCTGACGATCAGCCGGTCATGATGCTGGGCGGCGGCAATCCTGCGCATATCCCGGCGGTCCAGGATGTATTCCGGGCTCGGCTGCGCGACGTCATGTCGGATGAGCCGTCATTCCGGCGCATGTTCGGAAACTATTCTGACCCAGCCGGCGAGACGAAGTTTAGAACGGCACTGGCCGGACTGCTAAAGCGTGAATTTGGTTGGGATCTGGGCCCGGCCAATATCGCGTTGACGGCCGGAAGGCAGGGCGGCTTCTTTTTGTTGTTTAACTTACTCGCCGGTGAGTACCCGGACGGCAGTCACAAGCGAATCCTTTTGCCGGTTACGCCGGAGTATATCGGCTACGAGGACCTGGGGGTCACTGAGAACCTGTTCATCGCACAGCGACCGAGCATCGAGCAGCTGGACGACCAGATGTTCAAGTACCACGTGAACTTTGCCGATCTGCATGCAGGCGAGGATGTTTCTGCAATTTGTGTTTCCCGTCCAACGAACCCGACGGGCAATATGCTGACGGACGACGAGATCCTGCAACTCGCGGCGATTGCCGAACAGCGTGGCGTGCCCTTTATCATCGATAATGCGTACGGTATGCCGTTTCCACAAATTGTTTTCACCGATGTTCGGCCGGTCTGGAGCGAAAACATCATTCTTTGCATGAGCCTGTCCAAGCTCGGGCTACCGGCGATCAGGACCGGTATTGTTATTGCCAACGAGGAGATCATCGATGCGTTGTCGGGCATGAATGCCATCGTCAATCTCGCGGTTAGCAGTGTCGGCGCGGTACTACTGCAGGAGCTTGTCGAAAGCGGAGAGATTATCAAGCTCGCGAGCCGCGTGATCCGGCCGTATTACCAGGAACGGGTAGAGCAGGCCGTCGCCTGGGTGCACGAATCGCTGGCTGGTACGCAATACCGCATCCACAAGCCCGAAGGGGCCCTGTTTTTGTGGCTATGGTTTCCCGGGTTGCCGAATGGTTGCGAGGAACTTTACCGGCGCCTTAAGGCCCGCGATGTCCTGGTAGTATCCGGCCAGCATTTTTTCCCGGGTATCGATAAGGATTGGCCGCACTGTCACGAATGCATTCGGGTGAATTACTCACAGGATCGTGAGAGCGTGCGGCAGGGAATCAAGATCATCGGGGAAGAAGTTAGGCGTGCCTACGAGGCCGCTTGACGGCGCACTGATCCAGGAGTCTGATCAATGGCCAACAAAGACCAACGCATCATGTTCGTGTTTCCGGGTCAGGGCGCTCAATACGCGGGAATCGGCAGCGATCTGTATGCTGACTTTCCTGTTGTCCGCAAGGTCTATGAAGAAGCAGCGGATACCTTGGGCTACGATATTGCGAAATTATCGTTCGACGGGCCAGAAGAAGAGCTTGGTTTGACGCGCCACACCCAGCCGGCATTGATGACCCACGAGATTGCTTGCCTGGAGGCGTTCCGGGAATTGACGGCCAGCGAGGTAACGCCGGCAATGGCTGCCGGTCACAGTCTCGGTGAATACACGGCGCTGGTTGCGGCCGGCGTCTTGAGTTTTGCAGACGGCCTCAAGCTGGTGCAACGGCGCGGCGAATTGATGGGCCAGCATGGCGATGGAGGCATGTTGGCGCTGGGTCTAACCCGCGACGAGGCTGCGCCGTTGGCGGACCGTCTCTATTGCGAGGTAGCCAGTTGCAACATGCCGCAGCAGACGGTTATAGGGGGGCGCGATGCTGATCTCGACGCTTTAGAAGCCGGGCTACCCGAGATCTATCCGCGCAAGCGCGCCACTCGGCTGAAAACCGAGGGCGCGTTTCATACCTACCTGATGGTCACGGCAGCCCAGGAATTCCGATCGGTACTCGATGC
>JAUWKW010000004.1 GCA_030614035.1 Chromatiales bacterium
GTTGCAGCCGCCGTGGAGGCGGGGGCCGATGCCATTGGCTTCGTGTTTGCCCCCTCACCGCGGCGGGTCAACGCCGAGTTGGCCGCCAGATTAGCGGACGCCGTGCCAGCCGACATTAAAAAGGTTGCGGTTATGCAGCACCCCGAGCCACCGGAGTGGTTGATTGTTCAGAAGGTACTTCGACCTGACTGGCTGCAAACCGATGCTGACGATTTTACTGGGTTGGAAGTGGCCCCCGGAATACGGCGCCTGCCGGTATACCGGGACTGTCATGATTTCTCTGTGGACACGGTGAACTGGCCGTATCGGGTTGTGTTTGAAGCGGCGCAAAGCGGACGCGCGCAGCAGCCGAACTGGAACCATGCCGCAGACATTGCCGATCGGTGCCAGCTGATCCTTGCCGGCGGGCTCAATCCAGATACGGTTATTGAGGCGATGAACAAAGTAAGACCCTGGGGTGTCGATGTCAGCAGCGGGGTCGAACTACGGCCGGGCGTCAAAGATCCGGACAAGATCACTGCATTTGTACAGGCGGTACGTAGATTGGAATCTGAGCATGCGGGTTCACCTGACTAAAGCAGAGCAGAAGAAACTGCTAAAACAACTGATTGCTGGTGATCTGCCGGATGCCCGCGGTCGCTACGGGCCTTTCGGCGGTCGGTACGCGCCCGAGACGCTGGTGCCTGCTCTGGAAAGAATGGAGCAGGGTGTTCATGAATCGCTTAGCGATGAACTGTTCGTCAGCGAGCTCGATCGGGAACTCAAACAGTGGGTTGGTCGTCCAACGCCGCTGACGTTTGCAGGCCGTTTGAGCCGGCGCTGGGGGGCCGACGTTTTTCTGAAGCGCGAGGACCTGGCTCATACAGGCGCGCACAAGATCAACAATGCACTTGGACAGGCTCTGTTGGCACGCCGTTTAGGCGCGCAACGTGTGATCGCCGAAACCGGAGCGGGGCAACATGGGGTGGCAACCGCCGCAGCCTGCGCTCGTGTCGGCACACCCTGCACGGTGTATATGGGCGCCGTGGATATTGAGCGTCAGGCCCCTAACGTTGATCGGATGTATCAGCTTGGCGCCACGGTAGTTCCGGTCCAAAGTGGTGACCGGACATTGCGCGCGGCAATTGACGAGGCATTCCGGGACTGGGTCTCCGACCCGGACGCCAGCTACTACCTACTTGGCTCGGTCGTCGGCCCGCACCCGTATCCATACCTCGTTCAACGATTGCAATCGGTCATCGGCACTGAGGCGCGGGCGCAAATGTTGGCGATGACCGATGCACTTCCAGACGCAGCCTTTGCCTGTGTTGGTGGGGGATCAAACGCGATCGGACTGTTTCACCCTCTGCTCGCGGACGAGTCAATCGAATTGATCGGCATTGAGGCCGGCGGCCGTGGCGACGGACTTGGCCACAACGCAGCAACACTTGCCACGGGCAAACCCGGTGTACTGCACGGCAGTTACTCTATGCTGCTGTACGACGACGACGGCCAGATTCAGGAGACGCATTCAGTATCGGCCGGGCTCGACTATCCGGGGGTGGGACCCGAGCACGCGCTGCTCCAGGCAATCGGAAGGGTGCGTTACGTGAGCGCGACTGATACCGAAGCGCTGGAGGCGGTTCGAGAATGCTGCGCGGCGGAAGGAATCTTGCCGGCGCTGGAATCTGCGCATGCATTGGTGGGCGCTCGCAACTGGGCCCGCGAAAATCCGGGCAAGCGCATCCTTATCGGACTGTCCGGCCGCGGGGACAAGGACCAGCCGACGCTTAGCCAGCAGATCGCCGACACTGACGATACAGTTGAACAACCCCGGTCCGCCACGATTCCTTGATTACCAGCGACATGTTGCCGCACGTGAAAATTGCCTCTGCTCTTAACGCCGCAACGGCTGCCGGCCGCGTCGCGATGGTGCCGTTTATGACCGCCGGATACCCTGAGCGCGATGGGTTCATCGACACGCTGCGCGAGGTTGCCCGCAACGGGGACGTTGTTGAGATAGGCGTACCGTTTACGGATCCACTGGCTGACGGGGTTACGATTCAGCGTTCCAGTCACGCGGCGCTTGCCAATGGAGTCAGCCTGCGATGGATTCTGGATAAATTGACAGCTACTGCGCGGATCGATACACCGTTGGTCCTGATGAGTTATCTGAACCCGCTGATTGCATACGGCTTCGATGCACTGGCAAGGCACGCCACCGAAGCAGGTGTTTGCGGTTTTATTGTGCCGGATCTGCCTTACGAGGAAAGCGGGGAGTTTCGCCGGGCGTTGGCGACCGAGAACCTGGGGATGATTCAGCTGGTTACGCCGGCGACGCCGGAAGCTCGCCTCAAAAACTTGTGTGAAGCCAGTCAGGGATTCATCTACGCGGTTACCGTGGCCGGTATTACCGGCGGCTCTCAGGATCTGCCGGTCGACCTCACCGATTATCTTGACCGCGTGAAATCCTGTGCAACGATCCCCGTGTGTGCCGGCTTTGGTGTTCGCAGTGCAGAACAGGTTGCGGAAATTGGCGCACATGCCGATGGTGTCATCGTCGGTTCAGCCCTGGTGGAGCAATTGGAACAGGGCAAGGACCCGTCAATTTTTCTTAGGCAGTTGCTTGGCAAGTAGAGTCGGAGTTTGTCTTGCCTCAGGGACGCGGGCGGCCCATAAACAGCAGTAAAAGGGCGCAGACGCCTAGTCCCCAACCAAGCTCCATCGGTTCGGCATCAAGGCCGATCAAAATCGATGCCCCAATCAGCATCACCGAACCGGTAGCAAGAAGATAACGGCGTTTTGCCCAGCGATGCACAGTCCGTCGATCGGGCCGGGTGGGCTCGTGGCGTCCTTCTTCCAGCATTTGATCCACGAACCGGCCCAGCGCCTGTGGCAGGCGTTCCAGTGCGTAATGGATCTCCGGCAGGTCCTGCCGAACCTGTCGTGATAGCGCACGGGGGCCTGTGCGCTCCGCCATCCACTCGCGCAATACCGGCTGACCGGTCTGCCACAGGTCGAGTTCGGGATAGAGCTGACGGCCCAGACCCTCTATGTTGACCAAGGTTTTTTCCAGCAATACGAGCTGCGGCTGGATTTCCATGTTGAACCTCCGCGCGATCTGGAACAGGCGCACTAGCACCTGGCCAAACGAAATGTCCTTCAGCGGTTTGTTGAAAATGGGTTCGCAAACCGTTCTTACAGCGGACTCGAGTTCATCGACGCGTGTTCCGGCAGGTACCCATCCCGAATCGACGTGCAGCCGTGCGACACGGTGATAGTCGCGGTCGAAAAAGGCGATGAAATTTTCGGCCAGGTAACGGCGATCCCGATCGTCCAGTGTTCCAACAATGCCGAAATCTACTGCACAGTAACGGGGGTTTGCCGGGTCGGTCACGTCAACAAATATGTTGCCCGGGTGCATGTCAGCATGAAAAAAATTGTGCCGGAATACTTGGGTGAAAAAAATCTCAACGCCGTTTGCAGCAAGTTTGGGTATATCGGTTCCGGCCTTACGCAAACTTTCAATGTCACTAATCGCAATTCCCCTGATCCGTTCCATAACCATGACACTGGGACTGCAGTAGTCAAAGTACACTTCCGGCACATAGAGCATTTTGGAGCCCAGAAAATTTCGGCGCAGTTGGGCTGCATTGGCGGCCTCACGCATTAGGTCGAGCTCGTTGAGAACGGTTTTCTCGTATTCGGCGATGACCTCCAAGGGTCGCAACCGTCGACCGTCAGGCCAATAACGTTGTGCCAGCCGTGCAACCGCGTACAGCACCTCCAGGTCACGTTCGATATGCTTGCGCACGTTTGGTCGCAGGAGTTTTACTACGACCTCTTCACCACTCACCAATCGCGCTGCATGCACCTGGGCGATGGAAGCGGCCGCCATTGCTTCAGCCTCGAACTCGGCAAAGACTTCATCCGCCGGCTTGCCGAAAGCTTGTGCAACCTGGTCCAGCGCAATTTCGGCGGAAAATGGGGGCACTTGGTCCTGCAGCTTCGCAAGTTCGGTGCCGATGTCTGCGGGCAGAAGATCCTGGCGGGTCGAGATCGACTGGCCGAATTTCACATAGATGGGACCAAGTTCCTGCAGCGCCGCCCGGATGCGAACGCCACGCGGCAGCGCAGTGCTGCGTCGGACCCAGGTCCACGGCGATAACAGGAACAGGAAGCGCAACGGCCGCAACAGGTGGGTCTGGGTGATGATCTCGTCCAGACCGTGCCGGACGAGCACCCGATGTATCGTTAGCAACCGCAGTACTAGCCGAGTCCGAAACATAAATACGATCAGCGCGACTGACTTTCGCGCAGTTGATTGAGCCGTGCTTCGGCTCGGGCTACGGCATTGGCAAGTTCGTCAACCTGTTGACAGAATTCCTGGACTTCCGCCGGTGCGGGCAGGTCGCGGCTTTCCTCCTGGAAATATTCCGCGCTGCTGCGAGCCAATGAGTGACGAGCACGCTTGGCCCAGCTTCCGAGGTCCCTGGCCATCCTGCCGAGCTGATGGGCGATTGAGTCGCCAACCAGCCGTGACAATTCCTCCTCGACATCGGGCTGGGCAAATTTGATTAACTCACGAAATCCGGCGGCGATCTCCGCATCGCCTGATATTTTCACGCTGCCGTCACGGATGGCGGCTTCTGGGTTGGAACCAAGCAGGCGCTGCAAACTCAAAGGCCCGCCGGTCATGACGGCATCCGCATCTTCCCCGGCCCGTTCTGTGACCCGAAGCCTGCCGTCGATTACGCCTATGCGCAGCCCGATGCCGGTATCCTCGAGCCGGATCGCCAGTTCACGTCCGTCAAGCTGTTCGCAAAGCTGCGCAGCAGTGGTCGAACTACGAATACCGCGATTCAGCAGCAGTTCGATTGGTTGCAACATTGAATCAGTGAACACAGCGGTTTTCCCTTGCGGCCATTCAGCGACTAATCTGCTGCCTGCGAATGCAATTTAGCGATGTGCGTTTCCCAATTCGCTCCGTCGAATGGCAGTATGGTTTGCTGTTTCACAGTTCCAGCGTCAAGACAGCGAGCATTGACACTAAAACTGGTTGGGTGCGATCGGGGTCGGTAAAATGATTTAATTCCGCAAATCTTACAAAACAGGTGATTGGCCACGCCCGTATTGAATCGATATGAGACCAGCATGTCCTCTCCCGCAACCAGGCGAAAGCTTGATTCAGGCACGATCAGATGCAGATAACCGGTCAGGCAACAGATCGAGCAATTACAATCGTGGACTTCTATCCTTGCCGGAGCTTCAATCTCGAAACGTACTGTTCCGCAGTGACAACCTCCCAGGTGTTGCACAAATTTTCCAGACACAATTTTAGTACCTGTAGGCAACGTGCAGGGCGACGATGCCGCCGCTAAGGTTGTAATAATGACCGTCTTCCAGGCCTGCATTTCCCAGCATGCTCACCATGGCATCCTGGCCCGGGTGCATACGAATTGACTCGGCCAAATAACGGTAACTCTCACTGTCCCCGGCAACGAGTTTGCCTAGCGCGGGCAAAACGTTGAAAGAATAGATATCGTAAAGTGGGCGCAGAATTTTAAGCACCGGCCGTGAAAATTCCAGTATCAGCACGCGACCGCCGGGTTTGATCAGTCGCGCCATCGACGTCAACGCCTGCAACTTGTTGGTCACGTTGCGCAGCCCAAATGCGATCGTTATGCAGTGGAAGCTTTCGGCGCAGAATGGCAGGCTTTCCGCGTCGGCCTGGACTACGTTGAGTGCGGCATTGAGCCCTTGGTCCATCAACCGGTCGCGCCCCCGCGCGAGCATTTCGCCATTGATGTCCGTCAAAAAAACCTGGCCGTCCGGGCCGACCTGCCGCAGCAAGCCGGCTGCCAGGTCTCCGGTGCCGCCAGCAACGTCCAGGGCACGCTGTCCCGGGCGCAGGCCCGTTTTCGCCAGCGCAAAACGTTTCCACAGGCGATGAGCGCCAAGAGACATCAGGTCATTCATCAGGTCGTAATTCGGTGCGACCGAATCGAACACGGCGCGCACACGCTGGGCTTTCTCGCCAGTCGCAACCTGCTCATAGCCGAAATGAGTACGGCCGGAGTCCTGCTCGTTGTTCATTCTTTTCAGCTGCCAACGAAATCGATTGTCACGTCGGATCACAGGATATATCGACTGAGGTCCTCATCCTGCACCAACTCTCCCAGGTGCTCATCCACGTATGCGCTGTCCACGGTTACCTGCTGGCCGGTCCGGTCGGCGGCTTCGAACGAAATAACCTCAAGCAGCCTTTCCAACACCGTGTGTAAGCGACGGGCCCCAATATTCTCGGTTTGCTCGTTCACCTGACAGGCGATGTCAGCGATGCGGCTGACGCCTGAAGCCTCGAAGCCCAATTCCACACCCTCGGTTGCCAGTAGTGCCGTGTACTGTTCCGTCAACGAAGCATCGGGCTCGGTCAGTATGCGCACAAAGTCGTCAGACGTAAGCACGTTTAGCTCGACACGAATCGGGAAGCGGCCCTGAAGCTCAGGAATCAGATCGGATGGCTTTGACGTGTGGAATGCACCGGATGCAATAAACAAAATATGATCGGTTCTCACCATGCCGAATTTTGTCGTCACAGTGCACCCTTCGACGAGAGGAAGCAGATCACGCTGGACGCCTTCACGCGAGATATCAGCACCGGCGGTCTCGACTCGCCTCGCTACCTTATCCAGTTCGTCAATAAATACGATGCCATTTTCTTCAACGTTGTTTAAGGCAGCAATCTTGATATCTTCCTCGTTAATCAATTGACTCGCTTCTTCTTCAGTCAGCAGCCTGAAAGCTTCGCTAACCTTTAGTCTGCGGTTACGGGAGCGCGTACCTGAGAGGTTCTGGAACATTCCCTGCAACTGACTGGTCATTTCCTCCATTCCCGGCGGCGCCATGATTTCTACGCCTACCGCTGAAACCTGCACGTCAATCTCGATCTCCTTATCGTCAAGTTTTCCTTCCCGCAGCATCTTGCGAAATCTCTGCCGGGTATCGGATCCACTGTCGTCATGTGGCGCAGATCCAGCCGCGGTTGGTAGTAGCGCATCAAGGACCCTTTCCTCAGCGGCGTCTTCGGCCCGGTGCCGGACCTTTTCGACGGCGGTTTCCCGCGTGATTTTTACTGCTACGTCGGTAAGGTCACGAATGATGCTGTCGACTTCCCTGCCGACGTAGCCTACTTCCGTAAATTTGGTTGCCTCGACCTTTATAAAGGGCGCTCTTGCAAGGTTGGCGAGGCGCCTGGCAATCTCTGTTTTGCCGACACCGGTGGGACCCATCATCAGAATGTTTTTCGGCGTGATCTCGTTGCGCAGTTCCGCATCGACCTGCATACGCCGCCAGCGGTTGCGAAGGGCGATCGCCACCGCCCGCTTGGCGTGACCCTGGCCGACGATGTGCTTGTCGAGCTCCTGGACGATTTCACGCGGGGTCATTTGCGACATGGTGCTTGATCTCCGCCGCGGTTCACCCGGCTTCGCCTCCATCGGCTTTTAGGGTTTCAATAACGATGCTTTGATTCGTGAATACGCAGATCTTGGCGGCTATATCGAGGGCTCTGTGAACGATCTCTTCGGCGCTCAGATCTGTATTTTCCAGTAATGCCTGCGCTGCGGCCTGGGCAAATGGTCCACCGGATCCGACCGCCATCAAGTCATTTTCAGGCTCGATTACATCGCCATTGCCGGAAATGATCAAAGATTTTTCTGCATCGGCGACGCACAGTAGCGCCTCAAGGCGACGCAGGCGACGGTCCGTTCGCCAGTCCTTGGCCATTTCGATTGCCGCGCGGGTTAGATTGCCGTACTGCTCGAGTTTGCCCTCGAACCATTCGAACAATGCAAATGCATCCGCCGTGCCGCCGGCAAACCCGGCCACCACCCGGTCATTGGCCAATCGTCTGACCTTGCGCGCGTTGCCTTTGACCACGGTGTTGCCCATGGTTACCTGGCCGTCACCGCCAATGGCGACGACGCCGTTTCTCCGTACCGACACGACTGTTGTGCCGTGAATCTGTTCCATCTGTGGATCCTCTTTGGCCTGTGACTCGACGGTATGCCCGGGCCATTTATTCTCGGCTCGCTCGCGGGAAACGCAGCCGCCCTATAGGGCCATTCTATTTGTTTTGCCGCCGCGCCCTCGGATGTGATTTATCGTATATCTGGGCCAGGTGTTGAAAATCAAGGTGAGTATAAATCTGTGTGCTGCTGATGTCGGCATGCCCGAGCAGTTCCTGCACTGCCCTGAGGTCCTGGCTCGATTCCAGCAGGTGAGTGGCGAAACTGTGGCGGAACAAATGCGGGTAAATCCGCTGTGGCAGCCCCGACTCACGTGCACGGCGCTTGACCAGTGCCTGCACCGTCCGTGGGCTGATTCTGCGTCCACGGGGGCCAACAAACAGGGCCGTTTCTTCGACGACGGCAAGCCCCGCTCTAACCCGCAACCAGTCGGATAAGGCTTCCCGGGCCCAGCGGCCAACCGGTACGATCCGGGTTTTGTTGCCTTTTCCGGTCACTCTGACGGTGCCGTCTGCCAGGTCCAGATCGTCCGGGTCCAGGCCCACCAGCTCGGCCAGTCGAAGACCCGAGGAATACAGCAGTTCCAGCATGGCCCGGTCGCGCCAATCGGCGGGCTTATCTCCCTTGATGTCCAGCAGCCGTGCCATTTGCTCCGCATCCAAGGTGGCGGGAAGCCGCTTTGGCGTGCGCGGAGCCGAGACCGCTGTGCCGGGGTTATGCTGCAACCGGCCTTCGCGGATCAGGTATCTCAGAAAACTGCGCGTTCCCGATAACCGTCGTTGGACACTGCGAGGGCTTAAACCGGAGGCATGGCTGGTGGCGGCGAAGTGCCGTACATGATGTACGCGCAGCTGATCCCAAGTTGCAACACTTTGCTGCATACAAGAATCAGCAAGACAATCGAGATCGCGTCGATAGCTCTTAACTGTATGCGGGGACAGCCGTCGCTCGAATTTAAGGTAATCGAGGAAGTTCTCGACGAGTTCCAGTTGGCTTACATCCATGCAATACCTGCAAGGCCTCGGCGACCGAATGCCGCTTTACGGGCATCGTGCTCAGTCGACCCGCAGCGCGCAGCCCACCAAGTCGCCGAGCCGCGACAGAAAATCCATGCTTTTACCGGGATGAAAATAGTCAGCGTCCCGGTTGCCAATAGCGAGAAACCCAACCCTGCAATTGGGTCCCAGCGGTACGAGGGCTGCGGAGCCGATTTCCAATGCGTCAGCACCAAACAGGAAGTCGCGTTGAGCATCGCGTATTCGGCCGCAGCGTGGAGCGTCAGCTTCAAGGAACGTCTTAAATGGAGCAATCGCTGCATCAGTACGCTCGATGACGCGCAGGAAACGGCCGAGCTCATTCTCGTCATTGTGTGGTTTATCGAAAAGAACCAACACCGCAAGGTCGGCACTGAACGCCGTCTGCAAAGCCTCTTCAACGACGCTGACAACGTCTTCCCTGCTGCGCGTGGCTTGAAGCTGGGTGGCGAGAGTATGAATCTTGGTTGCCAGTTTCTCGTTACTGCGGGCCACTTCGACCAGATCACGCAACTTGCGCTCCAGCGCGTTATTTTTCTGTCGGAGTACGGCGACCTGCCGTTCGACAAGGGATACAGCTGCGCCACTGGTACGATGCGGCAGTCGGAGGTTTGTCAGTAAGTTATGGTGTCGGTCAAAAAAATCCGGGTGGGACTGCAGGTAGGCGGATATTGATTCTTCAGTGAGATCCTCGGCGATACCTTGCGACTCTTTGACAGTGCTCATATCTCGACGGCTCCTTCGAACACAGTTACTGCTTCTCCGATAAGCCAGACTGATGTGTCGTTTCCTTGCCAGCGCACGGTAAGGTTGCCGCCCGGCATTTCCACGGTGACATCGTCCGTGAGCTTGCCTATATGGTGGCCGATCACTGCCGCCGCGCAGGCCCCGGTTCCACATGCCCTGGTTTCGCCTACGCCGCGCTCGAAGACCCGCAGGCGAATGTGCCCCGAGTCCACCACCTGCATAAAGCCGATGTTAGCACGGTTTGGAAACTGCGCGTGCCTTTCAAGCTCAGCTCCCAGTTCCGCTACAGGGGCCACGGAGACATCGTCAACTTCGATCACCGCATGTGGATTTCCGATCGAAACCACGCGAAGTTCAACGAGGTCATCACCGACTTCGACGGAATAACTTGCTTGTTCCGAATCAGTGACAAACGGGACGTTTTCTGGACGGAAATCCGGAATACCCATCGCCAGCGCCACCGAGCCATCCGCCTGAATCCGTGCCTCAGTCGTACCGGTGGCGTGCTCGAGCGTCAGCGGCCGGTCGCCAAACTCGCCCGAGTTCGACAGCAACTTGGCGATGCAGCGGGCGCCGTTGCCGCATTGCTCAGCTTCGCCTCCATCGGCATTGAATACACGATAGCGAATGTCGGCGCTGGGCGAGCGCGGTCTATCGAGCCAGAGCAGCTGATCAAAGCCGATCCCGGTACGCCGGTCCGCCAGGCCCCGGATCAGGGCATCGGTGGGGACTTCCAGCCCATCGGCGCGTACGACGATGAAGTCGTTCCCTAAACCGTGCATTTTTGTAAAAGGAACCCGCATGCGCCTTGTCCTGCAGTGGCCCGCCAGAGCGATTATAGAGGCCGCGTCCGTCCGTCGGGTATTTGAGCGACAGCCATTGATTTGGTCAATTCGAATTGAATTTTGGCAAGTGCGACGATACTTTAGTGTAGCTGATCGAATTGGGGAACGACTATGCGTCATATTATGGTGCTGAATGCCAAGGGAGGTTGCGGCAAGAGCACGCTGTCGACCAATCTCGCCAGCTACTATGCCTCGGAAGGCTACAAGGTTGCACTGGTCGATTACGACCCACAGGCTTCAAGTATTGACTGGCTGGAACGTCGCCCGGCCCATCTTGCACCTATCACCGCCGTCGAAGGCTACCTCTATGGTCAGCGGTATATGCCGCGAAATGCGGATTTTGTGATTCTGGATGCCCCGGCCCGCTCGCACGGCCCGGAACTGACGCATCTGGTTAATCACGCCGACACCATCATTGTTCCCGTACTGCCGTCGAGTATTGACATGCAAGCAGCCGGAAAATTCATCGGTGAACTGAAGACCAGAAGTCGGGTGGCCGGAAGAGGCGTCAAAATCGCGGTGGTTGCGAACCGGGTGCATGAGAACACGCTGATATTTGATGAGTTGGACGAATACCTGGGCAAGCTCCGGGTACCGTATGTAACCGCATTGCGCGAAGCCCAGAACTACATCCGGGCCTATACTCGCGGGCTGGGCATTTACGAGTTGCCTGAATACCTGGCGTGGCCAGATTGGGAACAATGGGACCCGCTAATCGAGTATCTGGAAAGCCGCCGAAGCATGCCGGCCGCCTAATCGGGCAGCCCAGCTGATCCATTCAACGCAGCCGGTAGCGCCGCACACTTTTCGCCGCAACCAGACTTCGAACTCAGCTATCAGAGGTGAATTTTCTTTCCAGTTTCGGAATTTCCGACCCCGCATAACTAAGCGACAAGCCTTTTTGAAACGCGTCAGACGCCGCTTCCTGCTCGCCGACATCCAACATCAACTGACCTAGTTCGTGATAGGCAGCTGGACTTGGGCGTATGCTCAAACTGGATTCCAGGTAGCTGCGGGCCTTGCCCCACAGCTGGTTGCGTATGCAAAGTCGCCCGGCTGTAAGCAGCAGCGCAGGATCGTCTGGGCGGTGCTTAAGCCATGCCTCGGAGCGCCGCAAATGCGCCGCAATATCGTCAACTTCCAGTTCTCCGTATCGCAGGATCAGGGATTCGTCCCATTCATGTGCCAGAGCCTTGCTGATCGCCGATTCCGCAGCTGCAATGTCGCCACTGGCAATACAGGCGTCAATTTGCGCTCGGATCAGTCGCGGATGCTTGCGCAAATTGCGCGGTACCGCCTTCCAGTACTCGGTAATTTTTTTTCGATCGGTATCGTCGCGCCCCAGCAACCCGACGTAAGCATCGACCGTCCATTCGTCCAGCACGCCGGCGGGAACATGGGCGCGCTTTGTTACCTTCGGAAGTATGGCCGAAAGTTCCTGCCAGTCCTTCTGCATCCAGTACAGCTCGGCCAGCAACTTAAGGGCTTCCGCGTTTCGTGGGCTCATTTCGCGAAGCTGCTGCAGAGTTGCCAGCGCAGCTTCCAGTTCTTTATTCGAGATTTGTAACTCGGCCTGCGTCAGTAGTATCGCGCTTGCTGCCCCCGGTTCCTGTTCGTAGGCCATTGTCAGCCAGCTGTCCCGGCGCTCCAGGTCACCCTGCAATTGCGCGGCGCGAGCGGCAGCAAGGTAGTTAAGCAGTGGTGTCTCGCTTTCACGCACGCCACGCGTCAAAAGCTTCTCCCCCTTAGCGAAGTTGCCCTCAGCCACTTCTATGTAGCCGCGGGTGATCTGGCGGGCTGCGCGTCGGCCGCGCGCCCGAGCGGCGACTTCTCCGATCTGGCGCGGGGCCTGCCAGATGCGTGTCAACAGCCGAACGGCAAGGTAGAGAAGCAGCATCAGAAACACCAGGATCGGCACCGAGGTTTCCAGTGCGTAGCCGTGAAAATTGATTAAGACGTAACCATTGTCCTGCAGCAGGAAACTGGCAGCGACAGCGCCAAGCGCCAGCGTCAATACGACAACGAGGCCGAACTTCATTGCGCTATACCTGACGTCGCTAACTGGATCAGCAAGCTTAGCGATCCGCTTATGTCGGGCAGGCTACTTACGAACTCAACTGCTTCGAGTTTGGTGAGCGTATCCAGCGCGGCAAGGACCCGCGCTGAATCGGTATCGAAAGACGTTGTCACGCGTTCTCTGACCTGTGCTAAAGACTGGAGGTAGAGTTCACGCTCGCCGCGCAAAAATGCCAACTTCGCTACTTGCACCTCAAGATCCATGGTTCTGATCAATAACGCCTGGTCGTCCGCCGACAGCTCCGGTGCTGCCTCGAGGTCGGTCTGGCGCACGCTAACGATGCTGGAGAAAGCGTCTTTGATGGATTGCACTGCTCGGTCCACGCCGGCTTCGTCGGTGGCCGGCTCCGGCGCCTCGCGCCTGAATTGTTTCGGCCTGGTGCTGCGTAACGGCATGGCCGAGAAATTGCGCGCCAGACTCTGCAGGGTCAGCGTTACCCCGGCGCGGTCCGGTCGGGGAATTGTCCTGAGCTCCGCAAGCTCGTCGCTGATTTTTTCTCTGACCGCGGTCATGCGTGGATCCGCCAGGTCGCGCAGTTTCTCATCCGCCAGATTCAATGCCCGCATTGCCACTTCGACGTTGGATGCGAGATTGATCTGGGTGTTAGCGATGCGCAGGTAATACTCGGCTTCGGCGACCAGCCATGCAGTGCGGGCTTCATCTGCCACTCCCGGCAGATTGGCCACCGATCGTTCTATTCGGCCCGATCGCACCGATAGCTCTTCCAGGCTTCTACTGTGAGCTTGAAGGTCCGCTATCGCTGAGTCCAGGTCTCTCGCACGGCGGCTATCCTCGGCTTCGAGGCGCTCCAGTCGCGTTGACAGATCAGCCAGATCCACGCGTGAAAGTGCGACCGCATCCGGTACCCCGGTTAGATTGCGCAACTGCCACAAGACAGAGCCAGCAGCCAATACTGCGATCACCGTCACCCCCAGCACGATTAGCAGTAACCGGTGCTTTCCACCGCGTTCGCGCGCAGATACCGCCGGCTTGTCCTCAGTCGGGCTTTCTTCCGCAGGGGTTGGTGGCGCGTCAGCCTCCGTCTCCGCTTGCTCCGTGACTTCCGTATCCATGTCGGGCGCGTCGGCGGTGGCGTCTGCCGGTTCGGTCGGCTCTTCTGATTCAGTTGGCTCGGGTTTGTCTGGGCTCATGGCAAAACTCGGAGTTTGCCCGATCTCGGGCGGCCAACCATTTTGCCAGTGAATGACCCCTGCATGCACCCATGCCTGCACGAAAATCCGGTGGCCACCGAGGCACACCGGGGGTGATCCGGCTCAAATTCCGGCGCGCAGGCGGCGCTTCAGCGCAGTCACATGTCTGCGACTGACCGGGAGCGAGTCAGGGCAGTCTTTGATCCAAACCGAATGGGCAGCCCCTTCATCCTTTTCGACCCGATCGAGATATTGAATTGCGACTAGCGCATTGCGGTGAATGCGGAGAAAGCGATCGGCAAACTCGGTTTCCAGATCCTTTAGCGATTCATCGATAAGGTCCTCGCCATCGAGGTGGCAGACCTTTACGTATTTTTGATCTGCCTGGAAGTAGCGTATCCGATCGACCGGTATCAATCGCAGCTTCTCACCGCAGCGGGCGCATATATGAGTTCTGGATTGGGCGATACCGTCGCGTTGCGCCAGCGCTGAAAGCTGCGGCAGGGTCAATCGGGCCGCGAGTTTGAGAGCCCGTTCAAGGCGCTCCCTGCGCACCGGCTTTAGAAGATAGCCGATCGCCTCGGCATCGAATGCGTCGATCGCATATTCGTCAAAAGCAGTGGTGAATATTACCGCCGGCGATTTGTCCAGTGTACCCAGGTGTCGTGCTGTCTCGATGCCGTCCATATTGGGCATACGGATATCGAGCAACACGACGTCTGGCTGAATACGGTTGCAGATATCGATGACCTCGTGACCGTTCTGCGCGTCAGCGACAGCTTCCCAACCGTCGATCTCCTCCAGCAGTTGTCGCAGTCGCGAACGTGCCGGCGACTCATCGTCAGCAATCAATAATTTCAGTGAATTCACGGATGTACTCCGGTCGTCACGCTGCGAAGGGAAAGCTCAGGCAGACCTCGTAGCTGTCCGAGTCCTCAACGACATTCAGGCTGGCGCGTTTGCCGTACGCCAGCTCAAGGCGTTGTCGAATATTGTTCAAGGCCATTCGGTTCCCTTCGCGACCGGACTGATTCGAGGCCGGCGGCCGAGGATTGCTGACCGTGATGCTGATCATGTCGCCCCGGCGCCGTCCCGCGATCCTAACGACACCCCCTGATGGGTCGGGCTCGATGCCGTGATAGATCGCGTTTTCCAGCAACGGCTGAATCGTCAATCCGGGAATCATTGCGCGCATCGGAATTTCGTCGACGATCCATTCAACAGCTAGCCGATCGCCCAAGCGCTGCTGCTCCATGCGCTGATAGATTCTCGCCAGCTCGAGTTCCTGCTTCAGACTGATTGGCTGTCCGGGCTCGCTGAGCGACGCCCGGAACAGATCGGCTAAATCCTCGACCGCCTGTTCGGCGGCCACCGGTTTGGGTCCGATCAGCGCCGCGATCGTATTCATGCTGTTAAACAGGAAGTGTGGGCGAATGCGAGCCTGTAGCGCGTGAATACGCGACTCGGCCTCGCGCTCGACGTTGCGTTTCCATTCGTGGGATATATAAAAGTAACGCAGTGCCAGCGAGGTCACGATGCTACCAATGGCGAGGTTTCGGAGCAGGAATCCCCAGCGCTGTGGCGGAAACCAGCTGCTCGTGCCATCCGTCGCGGTATTCCCGTAAAGAAAACCCACCCAATATACGAATTCGGAAATCACCGCCACGTTTGCCACGACCAAAAGCAGGCTTATTACGCTGGCTTTCTGCACGCTGCATCTGGATAACGCCGGTCGGGCTACTGACAGCACGGCAGCCGTGGTAAGCGCCATCCATAACATCAGCAGCGAGGTTTTGGCCAGGTCGGGGAAAAACTCTGGCCAGGGCACTGACCGCGCCAATGACAAAACTATGGCAACGATTTCGGCGATCAGCACGATCGCGAGGACCGTGCCCGGGGCGCTGAAATCCGGCAGGTAGAATTTATCGGAGAGTTTGGCTTTGTCGGTACTTGTGCTCATAGGCGGCCACGGATCAGCCGCCGCACCAATCGTCGACTTGTCGGCGAGCGTCAACACGCGCCTGCGTCAGCTCCTTGTCGTTCAGGTAGTCCCGCTCCCCGCCGGGCAAATCACGATACAGGCGTCTGGCGGTCGAGTACTGCTCTTGCTGGTCTTTCGCCTGTTCACAATTGGCCCGGCGGTCAGCGGCTACTTTCCCGGCTTCCTCTGTCAGCATCGCCTGCTCCTCCGCTGCCGATTTGCGATCCTCGGACGCGGCGGCGTATTGCTCTTGGTTGGCGGTGACGCGCTTTGTCACCTCGGCACTACTCGTGTGTTTTAACTTGAGCTCTATTGCTTCGTCCGCGAACTCGGGACGATCCGAGTACGAGATCTTGCCCGTCTCGTCGTCTACCGAGCGGTAAATGGTCTGGGCGGTGGCAAAACCGGCCAACAGACTCAGCCCCAGCAGGCTGGAGAAAATTATGGTTTTCATGGCTTTTGCCCTTAAGCCGCAGGTCCTTCAACAGGGCCTCGTCGGCACTCCCTTTGGCTTCCTGATCGGCGCGAGTATCCCCCGGCAAGAGGTAGGCAGTCGTTGACGGGAGTCACGAATGAACGGTTCGCAGCGGGAGGGGGAGTTGGCCCAAAAATAGGCTAAAAAGCCCCTAAATGGCGCGATCAGGCCGCCAAATGCGTCGATCGTCTGAAACAGCGTTGAAATACGCAGACCCGGGCCAGATTCGAGCCCTCAAACTCGCTAAATTCCTTGCCACGGCGGTATCGACGCGCAATGGAACGACCCGGCTGGGCGGACCAAGCTGGCCGGGCAAATCCTGCCGGATCAGAGGTTGTAACCGCTTTCCTGGTGCAGGGCGATATCCAGGCCCTCTGATTCTTCCTCTTCGCTGACCCGCAAGCCGATCACAGCGCCGACGGTTTTGAGGATAATCCAGCTCAAGAAGCCGGTAT
>JAUWKW010000119.1 GCA_030614035.1 Chromatiales bacterium
ACAACGGCAGTGGCTGACCGGTGTTGCCAGCCTGAGCATAGCCGATGGTCGTCTTGTTGATCATCGTCGGGTCGACGATAAAGTACGATGTCACGTTCTGATTGCCGCTGATGTCGGATGCAGTGCCGAACTGGCCATCAGCCAGGTCAACGTCGTTCAGGTATTCAATGACATCGGGAAAAGAATTCTTTGGCCCACCGAGTCCGCCAGAACCCACCAGTGCTGAAATTGCGCCATCCGAATCATCCTCCTGGTTAGACACTAAGAACATGATATTCACGCTGAATAACCGCGTGCACTGTTGGCCGCTATCTAGTGGAGTGACGTAACTCAGATTGTTGCCGGTCTCAATTCCCGTGTCCCAGGCAATGGCCGGGAAGTCCTGGTCGAGATTCTGCGACGAATTGCTGCCAAAGTCCGTGTAACCGTTGTGAGCGTTATAGATGCCCTGACCCGTCAGGTAACGAAACAATTCGAAAAACAATTCCTTGCCCTGGTACGAATGAGATAGATTGCCCTGGGGTGTCGGCACGTTGGCGAGAAAATCGTGATACTGGGCCTTGGCATTGTTCGTATCCCCAACGAAAAACGGCTGGACACCCCTGCCAATGTATCCACCGTTACTGCAGCCGACCTGGCCCGGTCCGCCACAGTTGTTGCGGTGGTCGTGATTGATCATCAAACCGACACGGACATCCTCCAGCGGGTCCATGACCTTGCGCAGCGCGGCTCGAAGCAGGTCGAAGAAGGTATACGGGCCGGTCGGTGACAGATAACCCTCGTTGATCAGGAAATCGCACTCGTTGCCCGTACAGGCGGCCGATCCGAGGTTCGGCCGGTAATCGAGGCTCAGCATCACCATGGGCTCGCTGCCCGCTACTGCCGCGCCACCGTAATAGATTTCGATGTCGTCGGCCTGGGTTGCACCCGAGGCGATGACGAGCACAGCAGTCAATATTGCGTTAATCCATTTTGAAAACATGAAAGCTACCTATCGATTTCCGTATCAATTCGTCGGTACGAGTATCAAGATACCCTCGACCGTTTCGTGCGCGCCGAGCCCATCATCGGCGCGATCAAAACTCGAGCCGACCTGGTATGCGGCTGCTTTGAATTTGTCGACACTCGATTCGATGCCTCGCGGTGGCGGGCGCCATTCCGGGTTGAGTCGCTCGATTCTTGCGCTTAAGTACCCGGCAGCGATTTCCGGCGCATACAGCCCACCGGGTAAGGCCAGATCGTTCTCATTGCAACCGGGTACCAGCGGCGTACAGGTGATATACCCCGGTCCGCCCTTTACCGGTGTGGTGGACGGGAAGGCCACAATTGCATCGGACATGGCTTGCGTGGCCTGAAAGGCAGCGACACTCGCTTCCTTATTGTTGGCCATGCGCAGCTCCAGTGTGCTGCCGTGCATGGCGGAAAGACTCAGCACGATGAACACAACGAGAAAGATCAGCGAGGTGACCAGGATGGCACCGGACTGCTTTGGAAAACGGCAAGATGTACGTCTGTCGTTCATAAATCGAGCCTGCTTAAATTCTTCAGATTGCGAATAGTCAGCGTGCTGGTGAAAATACGCCGGTAGAAATTGTCCATCGGCTGATATGGCGGAGTGTTACTGAGCGTATACGTCTTATCGTTGAGATAACGAAAATCGGCCTCAGTGGTTCGCGCCAACAGGTAAATCTTCGCGGATACGACTTGCTGAAGATCGGCCAGCGTCGGGTCCGCGAGAAAGACGTTGGGTGCGCCATCACCACTGGTATCCAGGCCGTACTCGACCTGCAGGTCTTCAACGCCGGGAGCAATGCATTCAGTCACTGTCGTCGGAATCGCTCCGGCTTGCAGTAGCTTGCGACACAATGCAGGTATGCCATCGCCGGGAGCATTGGTGAAGTTCTGAATGTAATAAATGCTGGGTACGAACTCCCATTCCCGGAATGGCACCGGAACCGCGACCGCCGGCGGGGAGGAAGCCGGATCCTGGTACAACATACCAACGGTGCCATTGGTTCTGAGATAGACACGGCCTGGCTGTGGGGCGGCAATGGTCCGGCCCGTGACGCGTTTAATTGCCACGATATCGGTACCGGGACGAATCTCGGCGGGATCTATACAGGAATGACTGGCGTTGGCCGTTACGCCGGTAGCGTTGTCCACTGTGGTGATGCTGATCGCATCGCCGCTGACGGGATCCACCGTCCGGTACATCCACTCCGCCTGTCCCACCGGTCCGCAATCCGTCGCGAGACTAAGACTATTGTCGGGTGTGACCAGATCTGGAACCAGCAGATCAGCAAAGAAGCCGGCCATGCCGATATCGCGGATCAGCTCGTTCATGGCAAACCGGGCGTCGTCCTGCATCCGGGCGATACTCGAGTTCTGGTTGAAGCTGTTTTTGTTCTGGCCATACAGGCTCAGCAGCGCACCACCGAGTAGCAGCGAAATGAGTGCCGCGATCATCAACTCGACTATGGAGAAACCTGTCTGGCGATTACGATTCATAACAATCCGTTAGCCCGTGATGAAAGTGTTCATGACCATGATGCGTCGGTGGCCGTCGGAAGCACCGTATTTGCCACTGCCTGCACCGCAGTTGTCGGCTGGGGGGTTCGGCAGTTCCGTGATGCCGCGCCACGCGATCGAGACCGTGTAGAGCCCCTGGCCGCCACCAACCGGGCCACTGACACAAGCAGTCGGATCGATCAGACCACCGGTTTGCGATCCGGCCCGTTGTTCCGCGGCGCCGTCCAAAGCCTGCTCCCACTCCCAGAGATCAAAATTCGCGATCTGGCCGGGCGAGCAATTGTTAGCGGCAATTTTGCAATCCAAAGCGGGCGTTAGCCCAAGAGAGCCGCCACCGATGTCCGCGGGTGGCAAATAGCCGCCCAGTGCAGCGGAATTCGTTCGCATGCGCTCGAAGATATCGTGTGCCAAAAGCGCCGCCGTCGTGCGTTGCAAGGCATCGTAGGTGGCTCGTTTGGCCACACCTTGCAGTCCGGCCGCGGTTAACAGACCGACACTGACGACGATCAGCGCGATTAGATTCTCAAGCAGGCTGAAACCCGCGTTGGATCGGCCGCCGGATTTCATGCGCTTAACAGCTTGGATCACTACCATCGGCTTGTTTCCCTGAAGCATGGGGGCGGCCCGAAATTTCCATGATGATCACACGAGCGTTCGTGGCGCCACGTCGATCACAAAGGGTGAACTGTCCGCTGTTGACCCCGACCACTGCGGTCGCGATGCGGCCGTTGGACCGGTAAATGAACCCCTGGTTAAAATCGACCGTGGTCACATCAATCGCGTCGAATGCGGGTGCGATCCGCAATATCGTGTCGCCGACACCGACCGTGCCATCGTTGTCGCTATCGACAAAGACAATCGCACCGGATTGCCACGGTGTCGCCGTGCAACTGGCACCATCAGAACTCGGGCAGAGCGTGATTTGGCGGTTCCGTGTAACGGCTTCGCTGCGGGCGACGTGAAACAAGCCAACGAGCTGGTTGACCGCACCGACCTGACGGTTGTTCAAAGCCATGCCTTCGAAACTGGGCGCCGCTAGCGTCATCACGATAGATGCGACGGCGATGCTGACGAGTAGCTCCGCGAGGGTAAATCCACGTTGGTGGTTGCGATACATCATCCTGTTTCAGACCCGTGCAATGTGATCCACACAAACTATGTCCAAGCAGGCAAACACCTGGGGCGAGGTCGCGTGGGCGGCAAGGGAAAGAGTCGAGAGGAGTACCGACTGCGATGGTTTCTGGACGGGTGTCCTACATCGATTGGCCCGGTAGCCCCGCCGTCGTAGGTCGATCCCTTAGCCCGGTGGCTTTGCGTCCCCGCCTTTCGCCGGGTTTGCCTTTATCAAGTGCGGGCAGTATTGCCCGGACGGAAAAACGATGCTACGAACTGGTAGACAATCGATCGAAGAAATGCCCGCGACATAAGACGATTTGACATAGATCGGGCAAGCACGGGAGCCCTTATAAGCTGTTGTTTTATGAATAAATAAGATGCCTGGCGGGAGTTTGCTGGGACGCCATTTTCGGCACTCTGGAGGCTGGTGTTTCGAGAAGACCGTTATCCTGGCGAACCGGCCATCCGACAAACGGTGTTTGCCATCGGACGAATGGCAGCGGTTTTGGCAAGGTGAGAACTGGGTCGCGTAACATAACTGAAAGCACCGGTAGCATTAGGCGGTGCAGTTCCGCCGATTTTGACCTTCAGGAGCATATCCGTGAGCCAAGCTGATGAGCTTTCTCCTTCCGCAACGGCTGGTGCAGATGTCGAACAATTAGCACCTGCCGCAGCAGAGCGGACTCACACGGACCGGCGTACCTTTACCTGGAAAACTGTCGTGTACGGCATCATCCGTCCACGCCGCCGCGGTGCGCGACGGGCGGAAGACCACGAGAGTTATATCGTGGATATTCACAAGCCCTGGTTCATGTGGGTTGCCGTCGGTTTGCTCATGCTTAGCGCAGTCGACGCCTTCCTGGTCCTGACAATGACGCAGGGGGGCGGGGTTGAGCAGAACCTTCTGTTGGCCAAATTGATAGAACTGAGCCCCCATCTGTTTGTCGCCGCTAAATTACTGGGCACGGGTCTGGGCGTTATTTTGCTTGTCCTGCTGGCTAACTATCGCGTCTTTGGATTCCTGCGTGGCCGGTCGCTGCTTTATGCGTTCCTCATCGCTTATGCATTCTTTGATTTGGTCAAGCTGTACGGCTTTTTGGAGCTGGCTGCTTAGCAGTTCTCCCAATCCGGCTGCCTGCCTCGATCGAGACTAACGGCGCCCTTAAAAAGAACTTGCTGCCTGCCATGGAACTTTCCCCGGCGGACCGGATCACATTGATGACCGGGGGGCTCAACAAGATCTGACTGCGTTAAACTGCTCCCGGGCCGCTCTGCGGAGACGGCAATGTGCAACTCATAGCAACAATATTAAGGAGCCAGACAAATGGGGAACCAAATCGTAAATGGCATGGACCTGGGCAAGCTCGAGGAATTTCGCGCAGCACTGGCGGAAGAGCCGATAGTGCTTGGCCTGGAGGCGCGTAGCGTGTGGGAAGGCCATTCGGGTCGCAGCACGGTTCATATCGGGCCGTATGAGCTCGGTGGCCAGCGAATAGATCGGGATACGCGGCACTACACGGTGCCGTACGGAGCCTGGAAGGAGGTTGAAGAAGCCGTCGGCTTCGTTGGGCCAACAGATCGTGCAGAACCTGTCGAGATGGCGCTGGGCGCGGTTGCTGCCTGCCTGTGCAATAGCATCGCCCTGAATGCACCGCGACACGGTATCGATATCGAAGGCTTGGAAATCAATGTCCGTGCTGACGTCGACCCCAGTGTGCTGTTCGAGGTCAAGGACCCTGAGGACCATACGTCCTGCATACCCAAAATCCAGACCGAGGTAAAGGTGAAAGGCGACCTTTCCGACGAACAGCTCAAGGAGATTGAGCGACTCGTG
>JAUWKW010000195.1 GCA_030614035.1 Chromatiales bacterium
TGAACAGAACTACGAAGGCGTCTGGGACAGCCGGCTCGGTTTTGGCAACAAATCGGCGCTGGTGGTGATCGACTTGCTGAAGGGTTACACCACCGAGGGCTCCGACCTCTACGCGCCAGGCGTCGTTGAGTGCGTCAAGGAGATGCCTGAATTACTGGAAGCTGCTCGAGAGGCCAAGATTGACATATTTCATACCCAGGTCCGCTACAACCCTCACAATTACATTGACGGTGGTGTATGGATCAAAAAGGCGCCGGTGCTAAAAGCACTGGTTGAAGGCGATCCCCTGGCGGAAATCTGCGATGAGGTCAAACCCGCCGAAGGAGAAACGCTGATCACCAAGCAGTATGCCAGCGTGTTCTTCGGTACCAGTTTCGCCTCAACACTGACTGCTGCTGGCATCGATACGCTGATCATCACAGGCTGTACGACATCGGGCTGTATCCGAGCAACCGCGGTCGATTGCGTACAAAGCGGTTTCCGGCCGATTTGCGTCCGTGAATGCATCGGTGACCGGCACGAGGGTCCGCACGAGGCCAACCTGTTCGATATCAATGCCAAGTACGGCGACGTAATCAGCAAGGAAGAGGCTCTTGAGTACCTCAGAGGCCTGGCTTAATCACATCGGTTCTACCGATCCAATAATCAAGAACACTCGATTGCAGTACAAAGAGGTGCCAAATGGCTGAACTTACACAATCTGAACACTACGATTACGTGCCGATCATCGATCGCGACCCGTTCAAGCTCCCGGACGGCGCCCGGGTTGCGGTTACACCGTTTATCAACATCGAGCACTTCCCGGCCGCTATTCCGGGTACGTCGCTGATTCCGGGTACCTCAGGTTTCAACCCGGATCCGCTGAACTATGGTTGGCGCGATTACGGCAACCGGGTTGGGCTGTGGCGCATGATGGACCTGATGGATGAGCTCGGCATGCGGGGTACCGTGTGCCTGAACGGTGAAATCATTCGCGAATATCCGCGCATCATCGACGAGGGTCAAAAACGCAAGTGGGCCTGGATCGGCCATGGCGTCAACAACGCCCCGGCCAACTTCATCGGCAATGTTCGTGGCGCTGACGGCGAAACCACCCTTCTCGAGGAAGCCAAGGAGCGCGATATTCTCGAGTCGACGCTGAATGCGATGGAAGAGGCAATCGGCCGCAAGACCAAGGGCTGGCTATCACCGTTCCTGACGCACACGAACAACACGCCTCGCCTGCTGGAGGAGTACGGGGTTGAGTATCTGTGCGATTACACCGCAGACGATCATCCGTTCCGGTTCAATACGCCCAAGGATAATCTGATTTCCGTGCCGTACACGGTCGAACTCAATGACATCCCGGCATTCATGAATGTCGGTGTCAGTTCCGAGGCCTTCGGTGACATGATTATCGACCAGTTCGACGTGCTCTACGAGGAAGGCGCGACCAACGCCCGTTGCATGCCAATCTGCCTGCATACATTCTTTGTTGGCCAGCCGAACAAGTTCAAGCACCTGGCTCGTGCATTCCGGCACATCGCCAGCCACGACAAGGTCTGGCTGACAACCGGTGACGACGTCAACGACTGGTATCGCGCCGAGTACATGTAAGCGTATTTTTGGACGTGCCTAAGCCGCCGGGACTGCCATCATGCTGGCCCGGCGGTTTTTTTTGCGCCGCAGCCGCCAACAGGCCAGGCCAGTGACGGAGAAAGACCCATGTGGATGAAGAAACACGCCAGGGATCGCCTGATCGGCGCGATGTCGCCGGTACCGACACAAATTGTGTCGAACGAAGAATTCGTGCCGATGCGCCAGTCATACGACCAGCGGCGGGTCGAATACCGTATCGATCAGCTCGCGGAGGTCTATGCCAAGAAGCTGGGCATGTCGCGACGGGCGTTTCTGAAAACCAGCGGCGGGATGGCGACAGCGTTTATTGCGATGAACGAGGTGTTCGGCACTGCATTTACGGTCAGCGTCGCAGAAGCGATGGAGTCCGACGCCTATGCCGAGACCTGGCCCAAAGACCAGTTTATCTTCGATGCCCAGACCCACCACGTTAAGGACAGCATCCCGGGGCCGCAAATGTTCCGGAAAATGACTGCAAAACTGGGCCTGAACCCGGAACTGGAAGGGATCGATCCCGGTCCCGATACCTTGCACCGCGCCAACTTCCTGAAAGAGATATTTTTCGACAGCGACACGGTCATGGCGGTCATGACCGGTGCAGCGATAGGTAAACCCGAGCATTACGCGCTGCCATCTGACGAAATGGTCAGGACGCGGAATCTGTTCAACGAGGCAGCCGGCAGTCAACGCATGCTGAGCCAGGGCCTCGCCAACCCGGTGCCGGCTGAAGGCTACGACCCGATGGAGGACACCGAATTCCAGATCACCGAACTGAAAATCGATGGCTGGAAATGCTACACGGGCAATCCGGCGGCGTTTTGGAATCTCGACGACGAGGTGATTGCGTATCCTTTCTGGGAGAAATCACTTGAGCTGGGGATCCGAAATATCAGTATCCACAAGGGCCTGCCGCTGGGGAAACGGTCGGAGCCCTACGTGCATCCGGGTGATGTCGTCAAGGCGGCCCGCGATTTCCCGGATCTGAACTTCATCCTCTATCACTCCGGAATGAAGCAGATGGCAGCGCCGGAATTGAAAGAGGGTGAAACCGGTATTGGCGAAGACGGTTACATCGCGTGGACGACCGATTTGTGCCGGATGCGCGATGAGAACCCCTGGATGACCAATGTCTATCCCGAACTCGGTGCCGTGTTCGGCCATTCGGTGATTACTCACCCGGATCTGTGTGGTCATTTACTGGGTCAGTTGATTCGCAGCTTCGGAGCCGATCACGTGATCTGGGGTACGGACTGTATCTGGTGGGGGTCGCCGCAGTGGCTGATCGAAGCATTCCGTCGTTTTCAGATCCCTGAGCAGCTGCAGGAGCAATTCGGCTACGCGCCGATCACCGATTCCGACCGCAAGCTGATATTCGGGCCAAACCTGGCAGGCTTGTACGGCGTGGATGTCGAAGCAGCCCGGCTGGCCTTCCCGGGTGACAGTATTTCGCAAATGAAATCAGCCTATTTGTACGAAGGCGCCGAACCCAGCAACACGGCCTATGGCTGGGTCCGGGTTTAGACACGGGGGCACCGATGTTGAAAAGAATGCTACCTGCGCTCGCCGCAAGCCTGCTGTTAGTGCAGCCCAATCTGCTGGCCGAAGACGCTACCATTGCCGGGATTCCGGAGTCTGAAACCGCATTGGCGACCAATGATTGTGGGCCTACGGGTGATCTGCGCGGGGATGCTGAGCGCGGGCGACCGTTGCATCAAGAGCATTGCGCGGAATGCCACGGTTTCGACGGCAAGGCCGAAGTCATCATCATGCACATGGACGAGCCGCCCCCGGACCAGAGCGACGCGGAATACATGGGCCAGTTACCGGATGCCTACCTGTATCTGGCCATCTGCCGCGGTGGCGAAGGAATCGGCAAGTCGATTGTCATGTACCCGTGGGGAGCGATCTTCACGGACCAGCAGATCAAGGACCTGATCGCTTATGTGCGGAGCTTCTCTGGAACTTAATACGATATACAATAGTCACTTACAAGATATACTTAAGGTTTATGCTTTAGCCTTGGCGGGCACCTAAACCATCTCGCGCGGGACGGGCTTTGAAGCCAGAAACACGAGCCCGGCGATGCCCATCGGCACGGCCGCGGTCCAGGTCAGGCCCCATTCCCAGCCGAACACCGGGTAGATATACGACAACGCCA
>JAUWKW010000198.1 GCA_030614035.1 Chromatiales bacterium
GGCCATCGCGCAAACCATCCGGACCGAATTCTCCGTCCCGTGGGTGCGGGTGCACGTGCATAAACCCTGGGCCATCAGCGCTGCCCGTGACGTCGGTGTTTGCATCGAAAGGGGCGAGCGATGAAATCGGCAAACAGCCGAACGGCGGCCGCCAAAGTCGTAAATCCATGCACGGTGTACGTCAGCGCCGGCAGCAATATCGAACCGGCCAAGCATCTGCGCATGGCCTGCGCGGCACTGGCCGACGCCTACGGGCCGTTGACGACATCGTCGGTGTATCGCAATCAGGCGGTCGGATTCGATGGTGACGATTTTCTTAATATGGTTATTAGTTTCAACACGGATGCAACGCCACCGTCGATCAATGACTTTCTGCAGCAGGTCCATGATCGCGCCGGTCGGCCGCGCAACAGCGCCGGCTTTGTTTCACGGATCATTGATCTGGATCTGTTGCTGTACGGCGATCAAATAATTGACACCGATGAGCTACGCGTGCCACGCGAGGACATTGACCTATATGGATTCGTGCTGGGACCTTTGGCCGAGATTGCGCCGGATCTTTGCCACCCGGCGAATGGCCACACTATGGCTGAGTTGTGGGATGCGTTTGATCGCGATCAGCATCCTCTCACCCAGCTGAAAATTTCGCCGCTTTAAAAAAGGACCACTCACCAACCCATCGTTCGGCCGCCGTCGACTTTGATTATTTGGCCGGTCATATAGTCCGCATCCCTGACCAAAAACAACACGCAAGCGGCGATGTCCTCGGGATCGCCGGTTCGTCCCAGCGGGACTTGTTTCAAAATCGATTTTTCCAGCTTGTCGCTCATGCCGTCGTCCGGCCACAGGATTGCGCCCGGTGACACACCGTTGACCCGAACCTCGGGTGCCAGGTCTTTCGCCAGCGAGCGGGTCAACATGGCCAAACCGGCCTTGGCGGGCCCGTACACCGGGTGATTCCGCAGCGGGCGCGTCGAGTGCACATCGATCAGGTTGATGATGACGCCACTGGACTCCTTGAGATACGGGGCCGCGGCCTTCGACAAGAACAAAGGTGCTTTCAGGTTTGTGCCAATCAGGTCGTCCCATTGCTCTTCCGTGACCGTATCCAGCGGAGTGGCGTAGAAGCTCGATGCGTTGTTCACCAGGATGTCCAGCCGCCCGGCATGGTCAACGACCGCTTTGACCAGGTGCGGCAGGCTCTCGGTGTGTTGCAGGTCTGCGTGCAGCACAATCGCTGAATCGGACCGCTTGGCGTTCAGCGCGGCGGCCAGCTCCTCGGCCGGTCCGGCCGATTGCCGGTAATGGATTGCAATGCCGGCGCCATCGCTGTGCAGGCGGCGCGCGATGCATTCGCCGATGCGCTTCGCCGCGCCGGTAATCAGCGCCCATTTGCCGGTTAGATCTTTCAGTTCGGTACCCACAGTTTTGAAGCGATGCCGCTAGCAAAGGCGTCTAAGATTACACTAGCCGGCATGCCGCACCAATTGCCCACGCCATCGCCGGAAGCGCTTAAACACAGCGCGGAACTGACCGGCCTGATCCGGCAACGGATCTCGGATGCCGGTGGCTGGATCCGTTTCGGAGACTACATGGACCTGGCGCTGTACGCACCGGGGCTGGGTTACTACAGCGCCGGCTCAACAAAGTTTGGTGAAGGCGGTGATTTTGTCACGGCCCCGGAACTGTCCGCATTATTTTCACGCTGTATCGCGGGTCAGTGCGCGGACGTGCTTGCACAACTTGATTCGGGCGTGATTCTGGAATTCGGCGCCGGCACCGGGCGCATGGCAGCCGACATCCTGCTGGAACTGGAAGCCCGGGACGAGTTACCGGAGCAATACCTGATTCTCGAGTTGAGCGCCGATCTGCGGGCCCGTCAACAGCAGACACTGGAGCAACGCGCGCCGCAACTGGCCGATCGGGTTGCATGGCAGGATCAACTGCCCCAGCAGCCGTTGCCCGTGGTGGTACTCGCCAATGAGGTCATCGATGCGCTGCCGGTGGAGCGGTTTTCGGTCCACGACGACGGCCTGATGGAGTTGGGGGTCAGCTGTTCCGGGTCCGGCTTCGCCTGGTCGCCGAGGCCTGCCGGTTGGGACCTGACTTCTGCCGTGGACGAATTGCAGGCGCTGCTCGGCCAGGTGTTGCCGGCAGGGCTGACATCGGAGATTCGCTTGCGCTTGCCCGCCTGGATAACCGAGGTCTGTCGCTCTGTGCAACAAGGAATGCTGTTGTTCATCGATTACGGCCTGTCGCGGCGCGAATATTACGCCGAAGCACGCAGCACGGGCACGCTGCGTTGTCACTATCAGCACCGGGCTCATGCGGACCCGTTTACCTGGCCGGGATTACAGGACATTACCGCCTGGGTGGATTTCAGCCAGCTCGCCGACGCTGCCGAACGGGCGCAGCTTACGGTGTCGGGCTATACGACACAGGCACAGTTTCTGATCGGCGCCGGCCTGGATCGCCAGCTCGAGCGCGCCGCGGACGCGGATCTGAGCGCGCAGGTGGACCAAGCTGGGCAGGCGCGCCGGCTGGGCATGCCCGGCGAGATGGGTGAAACCTTCAAAGCCATGGCACTGACCCGCGGCCCGATAACGCTCCCCAGCGGGTTCGGCGGCAAAGACCTTAGGCGCGTGCTGTGAACGCGTATTCCTCACAGGTACCCAACCGATGTGCGGTTTGTTCCCCGGCGAACTTACGCGTGACCGGGAATCCTGTAATGTGCCCGACGATCGATTGCATTGAGTCGCCGGGAGGTACACGTGGACTGGATTGAGGCTGTGCTGTTGGCGCTGGTGCAGGGACTGACCGAGTTCCTGCCGATTTCCAGTTCAGCGCACCTGATTCTCGCGCCACGCTTTTTCGGTTGGGCTGATCAGGGTCTTGCATTCGACGTGGCCGTGCATCTCGGCACGCTGGCCGCGGTGCTGATTTATTTTCGAGCCGAGCTCAACGCCATTTTCCGAGCCTGGCTCGGTTCGTTGAGTGGCCGTCGCAGCAACGAAGATGACGCGCGTCTCGGGTGGTCCCTGTTGTTGGCCACCGTACCGATCGGACTCGCAGGACTTTTGTTCCACGATTTTGTGGAAAATTCGCTGCGCTCGCCGCTGATCATTGCCCTGGCTACCGGTATCTTCGGTTTGCTGCTTGGTCTGTCCGACCGGCATGGCGGATCAGGGCGCAACGAATTCACCGTGACCTTTGGAATCGCGATGCTGATCGGCCTGGCGCAGGTCCTGGCGCTGATCCCCGGAACTTCGCGGGCCGGTATTACGATTACTGCCGGGCTGGCGTTGGGATTGTCGCGCGAGGCGGCTGCACGATTTTCCTTTCTGCTGGCGGTTCCGGTCATCGCGTTGGCGGCCACACTCGAACTATGGCAGTTGCTGCAACAAACGGCGCCGGTTCAGTGGGGCATCCTGGCACTGGCGGTGTTGGTTGCCGGGCTCAGTGCGTACGCGTGCATCGCCTGGTTCCTGCGTTTGCTGAAACGGGTCAGCATGTGGCCGTTCGCGATTTACCGGATGCTGCTGGCCGGCGTACTTTTCCTTGCGTTTACCTGAGCGTCGCCCGGGATCAGACCGCGTCCGCCGGTCGAAATTTCGCTTTGACTCCGGCAATTACCTCGACCCGCTCCTGGTGGATGGCCGCGCCCAGCGCTTCGCCGG
>JAUWKW010000228.1 GCA_030614035.1 Chromatiales bacterium
AGCTCATACCCGTTGAGCGCATTCGCCATGCCGGCGGGACTCTGGGGCGGGCTGGTACCGTGGATGCTATTCGGCGGGCTGCTGGGCGGCCGCTTGTTCTTTGGCCTCGTAGCAGCGGGCATCCAGCCTGCTGCAACCGCCTATTTCGCCGATATCACCGATGCAACAACCCGTTCCAAGGGCATGGCGCAGATCGGAGTTGCCGCTGGCATCGGCACGATCCTCGGCCCGATGATCGGCGGCACTCTTGCGATGGTCAGCGCTCTGTTTCCGATGTATGCGGCGTCCGGTTTTGCCGCACTGATTACCGTCGGCGCCTTCGTATTTCTAAAGGAGCCTGCCCAACACACCAGGCGCCCGAATCCCGGCAAACTCAGGTTTTTTGACAGCAGGATCTTTCCGTACCTGCTCGGCTGGTGTCTGCTGATCCTCGTATTTACCGCTATCCAGGTCGTCACCGCTTTTTACCTGGAGGATCGTTTTCATTTTACCGGGCGGCAGCAGCTGACCTGGGCTACCACGATCGCTTTTTTGTCGATGGGTACCGCCACCGTATTGATTCAACTGGTGGTGCTGCAACTGTTCCGCATTCCGCCGAAAGTTTTGTTGCGAGCGGGGTTTCTACTGTATGGGCTGGCACTCTTGTTACTGGCGTTTGCGCCAAGTCCATTGATACTGTATTGCGCTTACGCGCTGCTCGGCACCGGCTTCGGGTTGATGACTCCCGGTCTCAACGCAGCGGCCAGCATCAGTGTAGAAGAACGTGAGCAAGGCGACGTTGCCGGGCTGCTGACTGCGGCGCCGGTGCTCGGCATGATCATTGGTCCATTGCTGGGGCCGCGTCTTTATGAGATCAACATGACCTACCCGATGCTCCTGGGTGCGGCGATCATGATCGCAATGAGCATCTATTATCAGTTTGTAAAAGTGCCTGATCCGGCGCGAATCACCTAGCTGAATTGAATACTCAGCATCTCCGCCCTAAGGCGCTACAACGCTACTGAACGAATACGGAACGGGACGCGTTGTTGACGCTATTATTAAAGAGTCTATTCTGTTTCCTCTCTGTTTGTCCGGACCTTATCGCCTTGTATCAGTCAATTCCACAACATGTGGTCAAATGAAGATCTGGTCTATCGAAGGTAACCGTCAATGGCTCGATGGTGGTTCGCTGTTCGGCAGCGCTCCGCGTACGCTCTGGCAGCAATGGGTAGAACCGGACGACCAGAATCGCATCGAACTCGCCTGCCGCTGCCTGCTGGCAGAGGACCTGAACGGGCAGAACGTGTTGTTTGAGGCCGGCGTCGGCGCATTTTTTGAACCGAAATTCAAACAACGTTTTGGCGTGCAGCAAGACGAACACGTGCTACTGAATTCCTTGCAGGCACGCGGATTCCCGCACGACGAAATCGACATTGTCGTCTTGAGTCACCTGCATTTCGATCACGCGGGCGGAATTCTGTCTGCCTATGAAGCCGGTCAGCCACTGCGGCTATTATTCCCAAAGGCGAAGTTCCTGGTCGGTAATGCGGCATGGGAACGCGCCAGGAATCCGCACCCGCGTGATCGCGCATCATTTGTCCCCGAACTTCCGGGGCTGCTGGAGGCAAGCGGACGGCTTGAGCTGGTGAGCGGTGATCGGTCTGACACACTCGGCGATGCGGTCCGGTTCAGTTACAGCGACGGTCATACGGCTGGCCTGATGCTTGCTGAAATCGGCGGTGACGGGGGCGTCATCTACAGCTCCGACCTGGTAGCTGGGCGGCCATGGGTCCATCTACCGATCTCGATGGGCATCGATCGCTATCCCGAACTGGGTGTCGACGAAAAACACGCGCTGCTGGACGACAAGATCGCGCGTGGAGTCCGGCTGTTTTTTACCCACGATCTCGAATGCGCCATGGCGCTGCCGGTCAAAGATGACCGGGGTCGTTATACGACAACAGATGAGCAAGCGACAGTCGAAGGCGTAGTGTTGAATTGAACGACGGTGCGTGTATGCTCCGCGGGTGCATCGGCCGGACTTTAACCCCGAAACCTTAAGCGGCATGCTGGAGGCAGCCTTTGTCGAGGTCATGCCGATTCGCGATGTCGAGAATCGACTGGATGTACTGCCCGCCGACGCCGGCGTCACCGTCACCTGTTCACCCAGCAAAGGTATCGAAGCGACGCTCAGTCTTGTCGAGCATTTGAGCCAGCATAACTTTCGACTGATACCGCATGTGGCAGCGCGCCAGGTGGTGGATTCCACGCACCTGCAGGAGATCCTCTCGCGGCTGACCGAATGTGGAGTCAATATGATTTTCGTTCCGGGTGGCGATATCGAAACACCGGTCGGAAAATTCGATTCCGCGTTGCAGTTGCTGCAATCGATGGCCGACATCAAGCACGGCATCGATGAGATTGGCATTGCGGCGTACCCGGAAGGCCATCCGGTACTCGATGACCAGACACTGATGACCGCGTTGCGTGCCAAACAGGAGTTTGCAACCTACTTCGTGACGCAGATGTGTTTCAGTGCTGAAACCCTTGCGAGTTGGCTGGCTCGTATCCGGGAGCAGGACGTCCGCCTACCAGCCTGGATTGGACTGCCCGGCGCGGTCGAGCGGAAAAAACTGTTCGCCGACTCGCTGCGTATCGGTGTCGGTGAGTCAGCCCGCTTCGCCAAGCAGCAACCGAAGCTGGTAAAGAAACTCTTGCGAGCCAACGCCTACCAGCCCGACGACCTGGTGTTGGAACTTGCCCCGTACCTGGACGACTCCCGGTATAACATCGCTGGACTGCACCTGTTCAGCTTCAACCAGGTCGAAGCGACGCAGAGCTGGCGGACTGGGTTTCTGGACGAATTGGGACAGCAGAGAAGCAGGTAGAATATGCCCGTTGTCGAGCCAAAGAGCAGGCGGCGATTCTGTTTTCAGGAGTTCGCATGAACATCTATGACAGTGTCCTGGATATGATCGGGCGCACGCCGTTGCTCAAGATCAACAACTTCGATACCGGCCCATGCGAACTGTATCTGAAGTTGGAACTGTTAAATCCGGGCGGTTCTGTGAAAGACCGTATTGGGCTTAGCATGATCGACGAAGCTGAAAAGCGCGGCGATCTCAAACCGGGCGACACGATCGTCGAAGCGACCGCTGGTAATACCGGAATCGGGCTGGCACTGGTTGCAGCCGTGCGCGACTATCATCTCGTGCTCGTGCTACCCGACAAAATGAGCCAGGAAAAAATATTCAACCTGCGGGCGATGGGTGCAGAAATCATCATCACCCGTTCC
>JAUWKW010000044.1 GCA_030614035.1 Chromatiales bacterium
CAATGTTTTCCGGTATAAACCGGATCTCATCGATCAGAAAGCGCATGATTTCGCCCGATTCGGCTGATAAGTCGATGGCACGGAACAACGGCGCTTTAATTCGCTGCAAGTCACGCTGGTAGCCGGAGCCCAGTTTGGCTGTGAGACCGAGGATTTCGCCCAATCCCGCCTGCACCGTCGCTGTAGCACCCCGGATTAGTTCAAGCACATCGGGATTGCGCTTCTGCGGCATGATGGATGACCCGGTCGTCAACTTGTCGGGCAAGTCAATGAACCCAAATTCCTGCGTATAGAACAACAGCAAGTCGGCAGCGAGCCTGCCGAGATCCTGCATGAACAGGGTCAGCTCGAAAACCAGCCCAGCCTCGGCTTTTCCACGGGATAATTGCACGGCGGTGACCGGTTCCTGATTGGAGTCGAAACCCAGATTCTCTCGCGTGGACTCCCGGTCTATCGGCAATCCAGGTGACCCATAGCCGGCTGCACTTCCCAGAGGATTTTTGCTAACTCGCCGGCGTGCAGCGGCGATGCCTTCGGCGTCATCGTTAAGTTCGGCTGCAAACCCTTCTGCCCACAGCGACACCGAACTGGGCATCGCCTGTTGCATATGCGTGTAACCCGGCAACGGTGTTTCGGCCTCGCGCTGCGCCAGTTCCAGCAGCGCGTCGGCTGCGCTGGTGGCTATTTGTTCCAGGGAATCGGCGGCATCCAACAGGTAGAGTCGCAGCGCTGCCAACAGCTGGTCATTACGCGAACGCCCTAGGTGAACGCGCATACCAGCCTCTCCGATGGCATCGGTTAGCCGCCGTTCAAGTGCCGTGTGAACATCTTCGTCTTCCAACGTCACCTGCCAGTCGCCTGCCGCGTGGCTACGGTCCAGGTCTTTCAGGCCCTGCTCTATCGCCGCCAGGTCTTTGCGGGTCAGTAACTGCTGCTCGCAAAGCATTGTCGCGTGAGCGATTGACGCCCGGACGTCGTAACTTACGAGGCGCTCGTCGAGTTTGTGGTCTTCGCCGGCGGTATATCGCAGTACACGTGCGTCTAGTGGTTCACCTTTGTCCCAAAGACGTTTCACCGTATGCCTCCCATTCCCTCGCCACCTTTCATTGCGTTACCGGGCTGGCGCCTGCTCTGCTGCGGTCAGTTCACCGATCGATTCAACGACTAGCGTACCGGTGCCTTCGTTGGTAAATATCTCCAGCAGCAAACTGTCGGGTACGCGGTAAGAAATCACGTGAACCCGTGGCACGCCGCCCTCAATTGCAGCTTCGATGGCGGCAGCTTTTGGCAACATCCCGGATTCAAGCGCGCCGCCATCACGCAAACGCTTGAGACCGGTAAGGTCAAGATAGGACACCAGCGAACCGGGGTCAGAAGAATTCTCGAGAATTCCGGGCGCACCGGTTACGAGGATCAGTTTCTCGGCATTCAGTGCAGCGGCCAGAGCAGCCGCTACCGTATCCGCGTTGATGTTCAGCAGTGTACCGTCGGAATCCGCGGACAATGGACTGATTACCGGCACGAGTCCGTTCGCGAGATGTGTCTGCACTACATCGGAGTCGACCGACTCGATATCGCCAACGAAACCAAAATCCACGGGGTCGGATTCGCTGCCATCGATTCGAACCGGCGGGCGCTTGGTCGCTTGAATCAGGCCATCATCCGCGCCGCTGATGCCAACGGCCGGCACATCGAGTTCCTGGCAGGCTGCGAGAATCTGCGGGTTTATCTGCCCGTTCAGGACCATTGCTGCGACTTCAATCGCGCTCTCGTCGGTTACCCGCCGGCCCTGGATTATCTGGGTGGTTAGTCCCAGTGCCTCGGCCATCTCTGTTGACTGTGGACCGCCACCATGAACCAGTACGACCCGCACACCAACCTGGTGCAGTATTGCGATCTGCTCGATCAACGCGCGAGTTGCATCGCCGTCGGAAAATAACTCGCCGCCAGCTTTGAGAACAAACACTTTGCGCTTAAACATCCGGATATACGGTGCCGCATGTTTCAGCGCCGCTACCACGATGTCGCGGTTACCTGTGGTTCGTATCATTATGGTGTTGGCCCGAGCATTTTGTGAAGGACCGCCATCTGGGCGTACATTCGATTCCGGGCTTCCTGAATTACGATGCTGCGCGGTCCATCCAGTACACGGTCTGTTACGACCACGCCTCGTCGCACGGGCAGGCAGTGCATGAAACGGCAGTCGTCCGCGCCGGTGTCGAACCAGGATTCGTCCACGCACCAATTTTCCAGACCACGCCGAAGGTCCTCATCGGCAGGGCGATCTCCATAGTGCCGTGTGGCCGACCAGGACTTGGCATAAACGACATGTGCTCCATTTAGGGCACTGGCCCGGTCAGAAGTCTCCTCGACTGAGCCGCCGCTCGCGGCTGCCGCTTTCCGAGCCTTATGCATGATGCTGTCTGGAAGTTCAAAGCCGTCCGGGCGCAGCACGGTAACATCCATGCCTCGCATCGCGGCCATATGTACCGTCGCGGCCGGTACCGCCAAGGGCAGCGCGCGCGGATGAAAAGCCCAGGTCAACACAAACTTCCCCCCGTTTGCCGGGATCTCGAGATCATCCATGGTTTTCCAATCGGCCAGGCTCTGGCACGGGTGATTGATCGCGGATTCCATGTTGATCAGGGGGATGTCGCATAGTTCGCGCAGCGCCATGTATTCCTTGTCGTCCAGATCATCCTCCAGATTGCGTCGCTCGGCGAACGCCCGAATCCCAATCGCGTCGCCATAAGAAGCGATCACTGGTACCGCCTCACGTATGTGCTCTGCAGCGACGCCGTCCATGACGATGCCCGGCCGTGTTTCAAGCCCGTGTATAGACATGTTCGGGGAAATGACAAACGAGCCGCCGCCGAGACGCGTCATAGCTGCCTGGAAAGATGCCAGGGTTCGCAGTGAAGGGCTCAGAAATAGAAGCGCCAGGACCTTGCCCTCGAGCGCCCGGGGCTCGGGCGATTCCTCGAGTTGTTTTGCGAGGCGCAACAACTCAACGATCTGTTCCGGTTTAAATGAAGCGAGGTCGTTAAATTCTTTCATTTACTGCTGCCTTCTGCGAGTTCACGCGAATATCGCGTCGAGCCGGGTTCAACCCATATCAATAAGCGCATCGATCAGTTCCTCTATATGCGGTTGGTCAAGCACCAGCGGTGGTATCAGGCGAATCACGGCCGGGTCGGCGCTGGTCCCGACAAGAATACCCCGCTCCAGTAGTCCATCCCGGACAAGCTTGGCCGGGGCACTGCATCGCAATCCGATCAGGAAGCCCATACCCTGCGCCGATTTTACGGGACCAGCGGGCAGTGCATTGACCAATGCAGCGGAAACGGCACGCACGTTCTCCATAAGATCGCTCCCGATAATCTCATCGATGACCGTCTCGATTAATGCGCAGGCTAGCGGTCCGCCCCCGAATGTCGTGCCAAGGTCGCCGGTACCCAGATTCGCTGCGATTTCACTTGTCATCAGGACTGCCCCACAAGGAAAGCCTGCGCCCAGCGACTTTGCAACGGTCAGCAGATCCGGCTTTATCTGATAGGCGTCCGCGGCAAATGGATGCCCGGAGCGCCCCATCCCGCTTTGCACCTCGTCCACGATCAAAAGCGCCCCGGTCTCGGCGCATCGGCCGGCCAGTGTCTCGGCAAATTCTCGCCCCAGCTCGTAGGCGCCGGCCATACCTTGTACCAGCTCTACGATGACGGCAGCCGTGTCACCGTTAATCATTTCCTGTGCCGCTGTGCTGTCGTTGCGTCCGATGAACGCTACGTCGAAGGGGGTACGCGGAAATCCGTACCACTTTTGCGCCGCACCCCATGTCACGGCACCGGCTGCAGCAGAGCGACCGTGAAACCCGTGCTCGATCGCGAGAATCCGATCGCGTCCAGTGTGTTTGAGCGCGATGCGCAATGCATTCTCGTTCGCCTCGGCACCGGTGTTGACGAAAAAAACGTGATCTAGCCCGGTGGGCGCAAACGCTGCCAGTTTGTCTGCTGCACGGGCGCGAACCTCCAGAGCGACGACGTTACTCTGAAACATTAATAACTCCGCCTGTTCGTTCAGCGTCTGCAGAATCGCTGGATGCGCGTAGCCTAGTCCGGCTACGGCATGGCCGCCGTAGAGATCGAGAATCTGTCGGTCGCGGCACTGGATATGTACCCCGGCTGCCGCCACCGGCTCAATTCCCAGTTGCGCATAGACCTGCACGAGGTGCCGCGCCTCTGCAGCGCGGGCATTTTCCGGCACGGTGAGTTGCGTGTTCATATCCAGGCCGGTCCGAGAAGATCGAGTCCGGCATACTCATCGAGGCCCAGTTGTCGATTCATCCATTGCATCGCGCCGCCGGCAGCTCCCTTGACCAGGTTATCGACGACAGAAAAAACCACCAGCGAATCCCCATCGACTGCTACGCCCAAATGGCAATAGTTACTGCCGACGACGTCTTTCAGTTGTGGTGTCCCGTCTACGATCTGCACGAACCGGTGATCCGCATAGAAATCCCGCAGTGCCTGCCGAACGTCTGTTTCAGACATAGCGCTTATAAGCTGCGCCTGCACAGTCATGTGGATGCCCCGCGCGAACGGGCCGGAATGTGGAACAAACCGCAGTGCCGGTTCGGTGTCCGTCAGCGCTCGGCAAACTGCCACGACTTCCGGCGCGTGTCGATGTGTTAGCGGTTTGTACGCAAACAGGTTTGCGTGTCGAAACGGATGATGGGTGTTTGGTGTTGGTTTTCGGCCGGAGCCGGTGCTTCCTGTGATACCAACTGCGTATATCTCGGGTCCAACGAACTCGAGGGTCAGCAGCGGAACTGCCGCCAGCAATATGGCCGTTGCAAAACAACCCGGGTGCCCGATAAACGCCGATGGTGTTGCTGAAAGATGTTCAGGAACGCTGCAGGCGAACCGATCCAGCAGATCCGGTGCGCCGTGCGGTTGCTCATAGACCGCTTCGTATTCCGCTGCCGTCGCATATCGAAAATCTGCGGAGGTATCGACAACGGCTAACTCAGCACTTCGTTCCACTGCCGCAGCGACGGTTTCCGCAACCAGCGCTGCACTGGCACCGTGAGGTGCCGCAGAAAATACGGCGACCTTGCCAGAAATATAATCTGCAAGCCGTTCCCGCGGAACGAACGCTTGGTCTCCGAAACTGTCATGCAGGTTCGGGAAAACGGCCCGGATTGGCACACCAGCCTGGCTCTCTGAAACAGCTGCCGATAGGTGAAGATGCGGGTGCTGAACAATCAATCGCAGTAACTCGCCGGCAACGTAACCGGTACCACCCAGGACGACCGCGGGAATCGAATCGTTCATGAGGTTTTCAGTCCGAGCACTGTCTGCACTGCGTCCCCAAATGCCACGCCATCGGTTAAGGCGTTAATAGCCTGTACTCCCAGGCGCTCCTGAATAAGGTCTTTGCCGACTCGGTTGTCTGTAGCCGGCCCGGTTACAAGGTCGGGTTCAAGACCGAATTCCTGATTGAGGAGTTTGACGCCTCCCCATGCAGCCACGGGATCGTTGGCGCACAGAATGAGGCAGGACAATGACTGACAAATCTCAGAATCTTTTAGTATTGCATCTACTCCGTAGGCTCCGAGCACGCCATCACCCAATTCGAACACGACGGCATCGGGACGATTGGCGCACAGCCGTGACAGCATTGCGCGGGTTACCGGCGGACCGTTGATCTCCGTCGTGCTGACGACGCCGAAGTCCGTAAATATCAGTGTGTCCCGTGCTCCGGCATCTTCCATAGCAAGAATATCGCGACGAAGTGAAACGCCGGTCGCTTTGAACGCGTCGATCGTAAACCCCAGGTGGCGCAGCCGGCTGACGGCTGCGCATGCGGCAGCGGTTTTACCCGAGTTCATGCATGTACCGACCAGTGCAACTACCGGCACTCCTTTGGTATCCAGCGGCGGGTTTTCATCCAGGGTCTCGGCGCCGACGCGGGCCGGTACACCGATCCGTTCACCAAGATAAGGAAAATCCAGCACGGCGCCGAGCACCCGTGCATCGAAGGGCTGGCCGAAGGACGCGTTGACGGAATCGCAGACGCCGAGAACACCACCTATGTTCAATAGCTGCAGCGTATCGCCGGGTGACAGACTTTCAGGAAGATGCCCCGAGTAACCAAACAGCGCCTTTCGGTGGCCAAGAGCTCCGACGATGATGTCGCCCCGCTTAACCTGTGCCATGCGGCCACTGGTGAGTTCGAGCGTGTTGTAGTTTGCCTTATTGTTCAGCACCTCTACGGCGATCAAGATACCTTCTTCACAGGGAATATCTGCACTGACTCGAATTTCACGCGTAACGTTTTGGTGCTGTGCAACGGAGGCAAGCTTGTCGGCAATGATGGTTTTCATTGATCTGACCCGGCCGCGGCCCGACTTTGCAGAATGCCAGGTAACGACAGAATGCGTGAATACCCAAGCGCGTCGGCCGACGTCCATTCACCTGCAGTTTCACCGTATACGCCGCGCGTTGCGGCGAGCAAAGAGTGCGGTGAGGTTACCCCTTCGATGAACATGCAACCTGGTCGGAACAGAAGTTTCACGATTCCGCTGACTCGTTGCTGGGAAGATTCCAGCAAGCTCTCAATGTCGCGGCACACTGGATCAAGTTGTTTGCCCTCGTGCACGAAATCACCGTAGACGGCAGCTACCGTGTCCTTTACTCGTTGCTGCAGCGCGCTCAGCGTCAATTTCTCAAGTTCCCGATGCGCGTTAAGCAGGACTTCTGCCGCCGGAGCCTCGTAGGCGACGCGGCCCTTGGTCCCGAGGACCGTGTCGCCAAGGTGCACGCCGCGACCAATGCCAAATGCGCTCGCGGCCTTTTCGACAGCTTCGATGAGGTCCACCGGAGCCAGGTTCTGTCCATCAAATGCTACCGGCACTCCTTTCGCAAATTCGATGCGATGCCGTTCCGGTTCAGTTGGTGATTCGAATGTGCCCGCCGACAGTACCCAGGCGGATTCTGGAATGCATTCGATGGAATCCAGCGTTTCTTTGCCACCGATGGTCACGCCCCATAGTCCCCGGTTTATCGAATAATCGGAACCGTGAGGCGGAACCGGAAGTCCGTGCTGTTCAAGGTATTCCAATTGCGCAGCACGCACGAAACCTTGATCCCGAACCGGTGCGAGCACTTCGAGCTCTGGGTTGCTGGTTTTAAGTGCGACCTCGAAGCGGACCTGGTCATTGCCTGCGGCGGTGCACCCATGTGCCACCGTCGTCGATTTACGGGCTTGCGCCAATTCCGCCAGCAGTGCCGCCTGGATGCCCCGCTCGGCACCTACGCAAAGCGGATAAGCTTGACCGCGCCGAACATTACCGGCGATCAGGTACTTCAGAACGCGATCGAAGAAGACCTGGCGCGCCTCGATCAGTACATGTTCGGCCGCACCCAGCGCTAGAGCGCGCTCTTCCAGATCCTGTGCCATCGCAGCATCCAGGCCTCCCGTATTTACGGTAACCGTTACGACTGGACGCTGATACGTTTCCTTCAGCCACGGGACACAGAATGACGTGTCCAGGCCGCCCGAATAGGCCAGGACAATTGGAGATTCGTCTTGCATGGTCTTTGTCATCATCATCGGTAATCAGGGCGCTCGACCCCTACGGGAACAATCGTTGCTGGATTCAGTTTGTCAGCTGCGGACAATCGAGAGCCGCACTATCTATTCGGGAAAACTCGATCTGAGTCTGGTCCGCAATCGTCGTTGCGCTTGCCCGTTTCGCGTCGCTATGAAAATTGTGTCGTCACCGGACAGGGTGCCGACGATTTCCGGCCACCCACTTCGGTCTAAAAACACGGCGACCCGTTGTGCTGCCCCGACAGCGGTATTAATGACTGTCAGGTTAGGGCCAGCTGCCTGGATATCCCGGACGAAACCGGCAAGTTGATCAAGGTCGTTGCGCGGCCCGGTATCGTCACCCGACTGCGGGTGGTAAGCCTGCCCAAGCTTGGAAACCCCCAGGTGCTGGAGATCACGGCTGACACTGGACTGGGTCGCGTCTATGCCCTCGTCCTGCAGCAAGTCCACCAGCTCGGCCTGGCGCTGGACAGGTTGGCGCTGCAGGATCGCCAAGATGGCCTGCTGGCGCCGCTGCCGGGTTTCTATCGTTGCTGGCATTGCATTCATATGCGCATATGTTTAATAGTATGTGCATAATAACCCATCCATGCCCATTGTCAAGTGACTCTGTCAGCTAAAGGCTGGTCAACCAAGCGGGCTGATGATAAATGACTCCGTCGTTTCACCGGCGACTTGGCCTGCCGCATCATAGCGGCGCTCCGTAAAACGACAGTTCCCAACGCGATCCACGATAATAACGGTCGCAGCGCGGGTGCCATATTGTTCACCGAGTACGAATGGCGTCGCCTGCATTTTTGTCAGCCCATTGGCGAAAGGGCCCGGCGACTGCGGCCTGCGATTTTCCAACAAATCGAAGATAGCCACTTCGCTAACTCGGTGCTCGAGCAACTCCGCGATACCCGATTTTAGGTATTCGATCTTCGGCCAGTCGGTGCCATAACTGGCATTGCTCAGGCCGACGTATCCGGGATCGAGCACCCGGCAAACAATATTGCCGGGCCGATCTTCGTGTGCGACGTAGTGCATCTGATCGAAGTCGCCGAAGACGAGACCGAATCCTGCGTATTCGGCAGCTTCACGCGCAAGCGCCGCCGCGTAAGCATTGACAGGCTCGGTACTGGTCAAAAAATCTGCCACCAGTGCGCCACGCGATGGCTGGGCCGTATCCGATTGCTCCAGTCCGGGCTGGTTCGTTACGACGGCTATTCGTCCGGAGCGGCTGATACCCAGCCAGCTGCCGCCGGCACGAAGATCTCTGCCCCCCA
>JAUWKW010000002.1 GCA_030614035.1 Chromatiales bacterium
CATCTAGCGCAATATCATCGGTAAATGCTGTTTCTTGTGTCGCCAGCGGAACCGCAGTGGCAGCGAGATCAGCGAGCGATTGGCCTGCATCGGGCGGTGGACTTTCTGAGACACCGTAATCGATTTCCCGGGCCGTGATTGCCTCGGCTGAAGCCGGCGCAGGCGTTTCCGCTTCGTCAGGCTCATCAACGGGAAGTTCCGGGCGGACGCCGGCATGACTCGCGGGTGGGGCGCCGGCTAAGCTGCGATCAGGCGCGGGGCTCGCGTCTGTTTCCCAGTATCCCGGCGCGGGGATCCGAATTATGGATCCAAGTTTGATTAGATCCGGATTAGCATCGACAAAAGCATCGCGGTTTGCTCCATAGATCCAGTCGGCAACGTCCCACACGCTTCCTGACGGTCGCCCTGCCACGCGCTCGGCGATGTTGGACAGGCAATCGCCGGAAGCGACAAGGTAGTCTGTACCGGGCTCGATTGCGTTGCTTAGCGATTGCAACGGCGCTGCTTGAGCCCCAGGGTCTGCGGTGATGGTCGACTCGCGAACAGTTGCCGCGATTGGACCGGTTTCCCAGTAACCTGGAGCGGGTATCCGAAGCATGGAGCCGCGTTTGATTACATCCGGATCGGCTTTGACAAAGGCATTCGGGTTCGCGGCATAGATCCAGTCAGCCACGTCCCAAACGCTGCCTGTCGGTCGTCCCTTAACACGTTCTGCAATACTGGACAGCGTATCGCCTCCCGCCACACGATAATCCGCACCCGTTTCGATCGGTTTTGCGATGGCCTGCGACCGCGCTGTTTCCGGCGCTGATGTACGGGCCGAATCCCTGCGGCCTGCCGGCAGCGCTGCACGGGCCGAATCCGTGCGGTTTACCGGCTCAGGCGTAAGTTTGGGTTGCTGAGTCCGCACTGCCGGTACCGACACTTCGGGTATGACGGTGTCGCCGGAGTCTCGCATCGTTTGACGGGATAGCGGTGCAGGTAAGCCGGGCAGGTCGAGCATCAGGACGTAATGCTTAAGGAGTACGGGTGTGCCCATGCAATTCACCCTTATTGCAAACTCGTACATCGGTTCGAATAAAGGCTTCCGCGTGGTAATGCGGATCGAATAGGTTCCTGGACGCTTTGCTGCTGGTACTTTTAATTCCGGATTATTCAGATTGCCGAGTTCGTCGCCGGAATGTTCGGGAATCGTGACGCAATCTCCGGTCAGTAATTCTCCATCGTTGATCCGGACAGGCACCGACGCGGATAGTGGCTGGTTCAGGGTCGAATCAACGCTGAGCTCCCCGAGCGAAACGGCAAAAGCATTTCCGGGGTCCAGGACCATGAACGCAAGTCCAGCACAGAGGATCGGTTTCGAAACCGGTGGGCAGACCGCTGCCTTACTGCGTGAGGCATCAAGCGGGGGCAGCAATTCAGAGCAGGGCACACGGCTGCCTGCCAGCACAGCATCAATATGCTGCGCCAATAGTGAACGGCCGAACCTTCGACTAGCCATTAGGCGTCTTCCTCCGGGAGATGGGCACCGACCACCCCAACAGGACGGTCACATGCCGCCCCCATCAGACCATGAGCGGCCAGTTGCGTATACGATTGGTGTCTCGCTTTGGTCGTAGTCTGTGAGACAGCTGGTAATTTGTCGATAAATTGTGAACTGCATCACATTTGACCCGGACTCAGGCTGTGTTTGACAGAATCGGTACCGGATCTGTCGCTTCTTCGAGAATGACGTCATGCATTTGCACGTAATTGCCCTGAATGAAAGCAACATCCAGTTGCCATAGCACCGCCATCGTATTTGCATCCTGCACCCGTTCAGCGATGGTTTTGATCTCGTATTTCCGGGCTGCCGTGGTAATCTCTCGCACTTTTTTCTGGAGAGCCGTGTCACGGTGCAATCCCTGCATCAAGCTGCCGTCGATCTTGACAAAGTGCATTGGTATTCGACTCAGCATCTGCTGCGAGTCGTCCTTGGTTCCAAAATGGTCAATGGCAAAGTGAAAGCCCATTCGCTGCAGCTGCAGTGCAAGTGACTTGGCATCTTTCAAGTGCTGACGAGCCACTTCCTCGGAAACTTCGAAGCAGACTCTGCCTGCTGAGATACCGGACTCCTTGAGTTGCTGTTTTAGCCAGGTGCCCAATGTCTGATCTACGACGGAATCGCGAGACAGTCGGACGAACAACATTGATGGTTTTTCCGCAGAGACAAAATCAAATGACGCGTTGACAACCCACCGGTCAATCATCTTGCTCAGGCCGGCGCGTTCTGCCGACGACATAAACTGGCCGGCAGGGATGATTTCGTTGTTGTCATCGACCATTCGCACCAGCGTATCGTAGGCAGCATCGATTTCATCGTTTAGGCTGGCGATCGGCTGATGCACCAGCTGGAATCGGTTATCCATCAGCGCCGAGCGAATTTTTGGTACCCATGACTCATCGTTCTGACGTGTTTCTTTTGTCTCGTTCGTCGTTTTACTCAGTTCCACGCAATCGCCACCTCGTTCCCTGCCCAGGCCACAGGCCTTCTCTGCGTCAAAAAGCAGTTCGGCTATATCCGTTTTCGACGAAGCAATTTCGCATAAACCGATCGTGCAGGTCAGAGCTGTTGAGTGGTCGTCTATTTCGAAAACCTGATCGGCAACGCTTTTTCGCACCTGCTCCGCCCAGGCCTCCACATCGTTCATCGTTCCGCGCTCGAGTACTGCGGCAAACATAGTCCCGCCAAATCGACCGTAGAGATCGCTACGCTGCATAAATTCCCGGAGTAATTGTGCCAACTGGGTCAGTAAAATTTCCGAACGCAGCAGACCAATGTCCTCATGCACTTTGCCGAAAGTGTCCGGCCGTATGTATGCCATCGCACGAACCCCGACCATTGGCGGTGTTTTTAACTGGTCGGTAACTTTGTCGAGAAAATGTTGCCGGTGATAGAAGCCAGTAGCCGGATCTCTGTGTACAGTATGTTCAATCAATTGCTCCGGTGTTTTTTCCGTTGAACTATCGGAGGCGATCGTAACGCGGACCGCCGGCTCGCCATCGTGGGTTGCCAAATCAAGTTGCATTTCCACCGGCAGTTCGGAGCCGTCGGCACGTTCCGCAGCTACATTCAAAAGCTGGTCCTTCCATTTACCGCGGCTGCAGGCGACCAGCGCTCCTTTGAGCTTGGGACGGTCGGCTTCCTTGTACAGGTCCATCAGTAACTCGCCAATCATGTCGTCTTCGGATTTGATGCCAAACAGGGCGAGCCAGGTGGGATTGGCGGCAACCACAATGCCCTCTTGCACGTCGGCGATTGCTTTGGCCGACCCGTGTACCAGTTTGCGCAGCTCTTGCTTGTACTGGCTGGCCGATGTCAGGACCCCCTCCAGAGCGTTCTCGAGGCGGAATGAGCGCAGCTCGCGTTCGACAACGGCCTGGAAACGATCACTGTGATTCAGTGAAACTACATCCCGAGCGCCGCAATTCATGCTGTCTGCGATCACTTGCTCGTTAACCTTATCGGCCACGACCAACAGCGGAGTCTGCGGGCTGCAACGGATGTGTATTTCGGCGACTGCCGCCAGGTCCAACTTGGGTTCGCCGAGAAACGTGATCAACATTGCTGGCTGGAGTTCGTAGATCGAATTCTCCAGGTCACGGATTTGGCTGAGACGCGAGCAATGCGCCGCAGTGCCGCTTTCCCTCAATACCGTGTTGACCGACGCCACATGGTCGTCTTTGTGCGTGATCACGATAACCGAAACGCCAACCGAATCGTTCAACACAACATCCTTCGTTATGACCAGTGCAATACGCATCGGGGATTACCCCGACAGCCGCGACACTTTATCTAGCGAATGACTTGCTTAGTGTGATACGGGTCCAGTTATGTGATCTACGTCATATTATGTCAGCTAATCGGTCAGCTTATGTTTGATCATGTAGTTAAACGACACCGATAAAGCCGTCATAGGGAGTACGAAAATTGACAGCGTGCAGAGAGCCGCGCTCGTGTGAATAGCAACGCTATCGGCGCGCGAGTGCTCTAAATTGAATTGTTCTTTGTCCTGTGTGTGGTTCTGGACGCAGCACTGGTTGCTGTCGCAGCGTTTATTGTCGTGTGCGCTGGATAAAGCAGTATTATGAAGATCGTTGACCTCCGGTTTTGATTCTGATCGCGTGGTCTCCGGTATCCAACAGAAAGGCAAACTTAAAATGGCGAGTTATACGACGAATGAGTTCCGCGCGGGGCTGAAAATTCTGATCGATGGTGATCCTTGCGCGATTGTTGAGAATGAATTCGTGAAACCCGGCAAAGGCCAGGCGTTCAACCGGGTAAAAATACGCAATCTGAAAACCGGTCGCATCGTCGATCGAACTTACAAATCCGGTGAGTCGGTGGAAGCAGCCGATGTGATCGATCTGGAAATGCAATACTTGTACTACGACGGTAATTTGTGGCACTTCATGGAGCCCGATTCCTACGAACAACATGCGGCCGGCGAAAATGCTGTAGGCGAGGCAGTTGATTGGCTCAAGGAGCAGGACTCGTGCAACGTGACTTTGTGGAATTCACAACCGTTGCTGGTAGAGCCACCCAAGTTCGTCGAGCTCGAAATCATCGAAACGGACCCGGGTGTTCGCGGCGACACCGCACAGGGTGGAGTCAAGCCGGCCAAGCTTGAGACAGGGGCCGTAGTTAAAGTGCCGTTATTCGTCGAGCAGGGTGAGCTTATTCGCGTCGATACCCGGTCCCGGGAATACGTATCCCGTGTCAAGTGAGCTAATTTATTTCCCGAAATAACAGCTCAAGTTTCAGTGTGCCTTGGCGTTGACCGCGAAACTGATCGTTTCAGCAATGTGCCCGTAGCTGTTGCATAGCATCAGAATGCGGTCAAGGCCCATAGCGACTCCTGAACAATCGGGAAGTCCGCGTTCGAGCGCTTGAAGCAACGCCTGGTCAGGCTCAACATCTGGTAGGCCCAGTTCGTTGCGCCGCTGGCGGTCCGTATCAAAGCGCAGACGTTGCTGCACAGGATCGGTTAACTCGCGGTAGCCGTTGGCAAGCTCTACTCCCCGATGAAATACCTCGAAGCGTTCGGCGATGCGCGGGTCTTGCGGGCTCAGCCTGGCGAGCTGCGCTTGTTCGGCCGGAAAATCGAAGACGACGCTTAAACCTGATAGTCCCAACTCTGGCGCTACCAGCTGGCTCATCAACAGGTCCAGCCAGGTCGAACGGTTCTGCCCGAGCGTCTGTTCGAGCTTGGAATCCAGATGATCTGCTAGCGCGCTGCGGGCGGACTGCAAAAACCGTTCAGTATCTTCGTCAAGCGGGTCACAGCCGGTATTGACCAGAAGCAGTTCCCGGTAGGGGATACATTCCACCCCGCTGATCGGCGTTGGACAGGCAGATGAGATCGCCATAATCAGTGCGCAGGTTTCATCGATTATCTCGCTGAGTTTGAAGCCCAGGCGGTACCATTCGATCAGTGTGAATTCGGGTTGGTGCCTGGCGCCAATTTCATCGTCGCGAAACGCCTTGCCGATCTGATAAATGTCGGGCATACCGGCTGCCAGCAGCCGCTTCATATGAAATTCGGGTGACGTGCGCAGATACAGCTTTCGGTCCAGCAGCGAGTTTAATTGGCAGCTGATGCTTGCAATGTGCGGATCGGTCACCGCTGCGGTACACAGCACCGGGGTCTCCACCTCCAACACCTGACGGCCGGCGAAAAACTGCCGCACCTGATCCAGCGACCGTGCGCGCAGTCTGAGTGTCTCGATTTCAGCGGTGGGTTGCCACGAATCCATGGGGCTGATTGTGCTAAGTCGCCGAATCGTGCGTCAATTTGCCGATCCGCTGGCCCATTCGCACGCTGCTGCCCGGCCGCAGCTCTTCGTGCCATGCGAGCTGGTCGGGACCCGAAATCATGATTACAGTCGACCCCATACAGAATTCACCGAGGTATTCTCCTTTGCTCAGCTGTACGGGCGGTTCTGAACCTGGGTACGACCGTCGACTTGTTTCCCGTGGCGTTTGCGGTGTCACCTGGCCGGCCCAGGCCGTGCTGATACTGCCGACGTTCATGGCACCAACCATAACAATGGAAAATAATCCAAGCGGCCCATCGAAATGGCAGACTAAGCGTTCGTTACCGACAAACAGCCCCGGGATTACCTCGGCGGTTCGGGCGTTCACTGATAGCAGACGTCCGGGCACATAGACCATTTCTCTAAGTTCAGCGTCCAGCGGCGCGTGCACACGATGATAGTTATTTGGTGCCAGATAGATTGTGGCGTAGGCACCGCTGGATAACTGCTGACTCCAGACCTCATCACCGCCAAACAACTGTGGCAACGTATAAGTGAGATGTTTGGCCTGGATCAGCTGCTGGCCGGCCATGTGACCTATTTGGGTGACCGTTCCATCTGCCGGACTAACGACCCCGGTTGGAGAATCATCTACCGGCCGGGATCCGGGTTTCAATTCACGGGTGAAAAAAGCGTTGAAATCCGGATAGCCCGCCGGGACGGGCTGCCCGGCTTCCGCTGTATCAATATTGTAAAGCCAGACGAAGCTTCTGATCAGCGCGTTTTTTATCGCGGCTATGCGGCAACGACAAACGGCGCCAACGAGGCGGGATATAAAGTGTGCCGGAAACCAGTATTGAAGCTTGATCGAGAACTGGTCGATGGCGTTACTCATCTTGCGAAGCCTGCCGTCTGATGGTGGCGGCAAGTTATTCATGATTAACGATCATGGGCCGCAGTATTCTACACTGCGCGGCCTCAGTGCAGCGTAATGAACTCGATGGTGGAGATGTGGCTGATTCGAAAATTCCGGCCGAAGTGAAAACCGCGGGCGCGTTAATCAATTGGGTGACCGCGTGCCTGGATAGCAGCGATGTATTTTTCGGGCACGGCACGGATAACTCCCGTGATGAAGCCGGGGCGCTCGTCTACCACGTGATGCAACTGGATCACTGTGCCGGGAATCGAGATTATGGTGTTCGCGCCTCACCGCAAGCCTTGGCAGAGATCCAGACCCTGCTCGACACGCGTATTGGCAAGCGCGTCCCGATGCCGTACCTGCTTAATGAGGCCTGGTTTGCGGGCAGGAGTTTCTATGTCGATCAGCGCGCACTGATACCCAGATCGCCGTTGGCGGAATTGATCGTCGCGGGTTTTACACCGTGGCTGGCCAGCGTAGACGATGGATCGGCGCTCGAGCTCGGGACCGGTAGCGGATGCATAGCAGTGGCGTGTGCATTGGCACTGCCGCATTGGAAAATTGTCGCAACGGACATTTCCGAGACCGCGCTGGAAGTGGCGCGCATCAACGTAGATCGTTACGGTTTATCGGCTCGTATCCAGCTGCTCAAGGCGGATATGTTTGCCGGAGTAAGCGGGCGTTTTGACTTGATTGTCAGCAATCCCCCGTACGTGCCTGCCGCGGAATCCGATGATCTGCCGGCCGAGTATGGACACGAACCACCGGTGGCGCTGTACAGTGGACCGGACGGTCTGGATTCAGCGCGACGGATACTGCAAAATGCGCGGAACCATTTGAACGACAAAGGATTACTTGTACTCGAGGTCGGCGAGCAGCGGGAGTGCCTGGAGGCGGCATTTCCGCGCTTGCCGCTCACCTGGCCCGAACTGGACCGAGGTGGCCGGGGAATCGCTGTGATTACGGCCGAAGACCTGGGTCCGTCTGCCGGGGCGTTGGTCACTGGCGTTAACGATGATTGAAGATCATGTCTGGTAACACGATTGGTAAACTTTTCTCTGTAACGACCTTTGGCGAGAGCCACGGGCCCGGCCTGGGTTGTATCATCGACGGATGCCCACCCGGTTTGCCCCTGTCCGAAGAAGACATCCAGATAGACCTTGAACGCCGCCGGCCCGGCAAATCACGGCACACCAGTCAGCGGCGGGAACCGGACGCGGTACGCATACTTTCGGGTGTATTCGAGGGCGTGACCACCGGGACACCGATCGGGCTGATTGTGGAGAATGTCGATCAGAAGCCAAAGGACTACAGCAAGATCAAGGACAAATTTCGGCCTGGCCACGCCGATTTCACCTATCAACAAAAATACGGAATCAGGGATTATCGAGGTGGTGGTCGGTCGTCGGCACGAGAAACAGTGATGCGTGTTGCCGCTGGAGCTGTGGCGCGCAAATATCTGCGGCAACAACTGGGCCTTGAAGTAAAGGGTTACCTTGCGCAGCTCGGGCCGATACAGGTGGACCGGGTTGACCCCGACAGCGTCGACGACAACCCGTTTTTCTGCGCTGACCCGTCACGTGTGGCGGAGTTGGAGCAATACATGGACGCGTTGCGTAAAGAAGGCAATTCGATTGGTGCACGAATCAATATCGTGGCGTCCGGTGTACCTGTCGGGCTCGGTGAACCTGTGTTCGACAAGCTGGAGGCGGCCATTGCCCACGGCATGATGAGTATCAATGCCGTAAAGGGCGTCGAATTGGGTGCTGGCTTCGCGGTAGTTGAACAAAAAGGTACCGAGCACCGGGATGAGATTACCCCGGACGGCTTTGCGAAAAATTCATCGGGTGGCACCCTGGGCGGTATCTCATCCGGCCAGGATATACTCGTGAGCATCGCGTTGAAGCCTACGTCGAGCATTCGCTTGTCGGGCGAAACGATCGACGAGAAAGGCCAGTCGGTGGAGATCAAGACCACCGGCCGCCATGACCCCTGCGTCGGACTTCGGGCAACTCCGATCGCGGAGGCAATGCTGGCACTCGTGCTAATGGATCATTATCTACGACACCGCGCTCAGAACGCCGATGTTGACACGGCGACCCCGCTCGCCGGTGGTTAGCCCGGCGTTGCCTGACTCGACGCCCAATCAAAAGGATCGACAAGCAGCTGTGACTGAAAACCTTAACATCGCGGTCGTCGGGGCAACCGGCCTGGTCGGAGAGGCGATGCTCGAAATCCTGCAGGAACGCGATTTTCCGGTCGGCAGGCTGTACCCGTTGGCCAGTGAGCGATCACTTGGAAAATCGGTTCGCTTCCGCGGCCACGATTTGCCAGTTGCCGTTCTGGATGAGCATGATTTTTCCGACACCGATATTGCTTTGTTCTCAGCCGGCGCCAGCGTCTCGGAGATTCACGCGCCGCGGGCTGTCGATGCCGGCTGTGTGGTCGTTGACAACACCTCACGGTTTCGTAACGAACCGGATATTCCTCTGGTAGTCCCGGAAGTCAATCCAGCCGCTCTGGCCGGGCTTCGGCCACGCAATATTATCGCCAACCCGAACTGTTCGACGATTCAATTGGTCGTCGCGCTGAAACCTGTATACGACGCTGCCGGAATCAGCCGAATCAACGTTGCAACCTATCAGGCCGTGTCGGGCGCGGGACGTCAGCAAGTCGAGGAATTGGCCAGGCAGAGTACCGAGTTGATGAGTGGCCGTGCAGAGGACGCGGATTCAGAATCAATACCCATCGCTTTCAATGCGATACCCCAAATCGATGCGTTCGAGGACAATGGCTATACCCGTGAAGAAATGAAGATGGTTTGGGAAACCCGCAAGATTTTCGGCGACGATCAGATCATGATCAGTGCGACCGCCGTGCGCATCCCGGTATTTATCGGTCACTCCGAGGCGGTCAGCATTGAGACTCGTGAAAAAATCTCGGCAACCGAGGTTCGTAATCTGCTCAGTGCGGCGCCCGGAGTAACGCTTCTGGACGCGGGCAGGGCCGGAGGCTACCCAACCGCGAGAACCCAGGCGGCTGGCGAAAATGACGTATTTGTTGGCAGAATCCGGGATGACCTGTCCCACGAGCGGGGCATCAGCATGTGGGTGGTTTCGGATAATCTCCGCAAAGGGGCGGCGCTGAACAGCATTCAGATCGCTGAAATCTTGGTGCGTGATTATTTATAGGCTATAGTTGGCCCGGTTGTTCGCGTTGTAGCGGCATTTTTGTGTGTGCCCGCCGCTTATCGACATCAACGTCGCCTGATCTGACTGTAAGTCTGGGGATATGTGATGCCACGTTTTCTGGCTGCCGCCGGTTGGCTTTTTGCGGTGCTCCTTCCCATATCTGCCGGGGCGCTTGGGCTCGGCGAGATTGATCTTAAGTCGAGACTGAACGAGCCGTTCGTTGCCGATATTCCACTGAAGCTGGACGACCCGGCGGATTTGGATAGCGTTAACGTGTATCTCGCCTCGGTAGCGACGTTCGAGCGCTATGGCCTCAGCCGTCCGGCGTATCTGAGCGATTTCCGGTTTTTCCTGAGTAGCGACGATTCCGAAAATGGAACCGTCCAGGTCCGCTCGGTCCGGCCGGTGTCAGAACCGTTTGTCACGTTACTTCTGGAAGTCGAGTGGCCGGCAGGCAAATTATTGCGGGAATATACCGTGCTGCTCGATCCGCCGGTGTTTGACGTCGGTGCGGTGGCAACCCCGGTTCAGCCGGCGGAGTCGCCGGCCGTGGCCGAACTGCCTCCTGACCCCATTCCCGAGCCGGTTGCAGCGACCCAACCCGAGGCCGAGCCTGAGCCGGTAGCGGCGACCGTGGCGCCTGCGCCGGTGATTCCGGTCCAGGAGCTGGAGCCATTGCCACAGGAACCGGAGCCGGAGCCGGAACCCCCTGTGGCCGCGGCGACTAACCTTTCATTGGCTGGTAGTACCTACGGTCCGGTAACCGTCGGCCAGACGCTGTGGGGACTTGCCCATGAATTGCGGCCCAATTTGTCCGTGGATATCAACCAGATGATGCTGGCGCTGTACCGGACTAATCCGTCGGCGTTTGTCGATAATATCAATCGTCTAAAAGAAGGCGCGATCCTGCGTATTCCGGACTCCGATGAAATTGGCGCAATGACACGAACCGCAGCCTTCGCAGAGGCTCAGCGTCAGCACGACCAATATCAGACGAGCAACGTAAGCGTCGCTGGCGTTCAGCTGCGTCTGGTGCCACCAGCCGACGAGGTGCTGGACAGCAGCTCGGGCGGGGCAGCATTTGAGACTTCGGCTACAGATGTGCTCGAGAGTGGGCCAGCCGCGAGCGGGGTCGGTGAACCTGAAGCCGAAGCAGAGGAAAGCAGTGCGCTACTAGAGATTGAGGATTCCGGGCTGGCGGCATTGCAGAATCGGCTTGGCGAGCTGGATGAATCGGACGCAATCGACACGGAAGCGATGATTGATATTGAGGCCGATGAGTCCTCTGAACTGGATGCCGGGCTTCAGCCATCACTGGCCGAACCCGAAGAGCCTGCTGAAGCTTCGATCATAGATTCCGAGGAACCCGCGGTGGTGGTGTCGCCGGGGCCCGAGATCGATGTCGTGACATCCCAAGCCCCGGACGGTGAATCGCTACTCGATCGAGCAATCGGGCTAGCAGAACAGTACTGGATGTGGGGTGCGGGTTTGCTGGTTGCCATGGTGTTGCTTATTGGCATCCGACGCCGCTTCGCTGGGGGCGCGGCCGTCAAGGATCAGGAAAGCGGCGCAGAAGAAGATGAATTCGCCGGTAGTTGGGACGACGATGAGTCCGGCGCTTACGTAGTCGATGAAGCGACCCAGGATACCGGCGACCAGGGAGCTGAATTCGGAGCGAATCTCGATGCGATGCCCGGCGAGGCCGGGGCGGTTGACATACCCGTCGAACCCGAACCAGCGATCGACCTACCGCTCGAGCCCGAACCAGCGTTTGACATACCGCTCGAGCCCGAACCGGCGATCGACATACCGCTTGAGCCGGAGCCCGAGGAGGAACCCGATATTCTGCTTGAGCCGGAACACGACGATGTGCTCGAGGCAACGGTCAGAATTGACCCGGAACCGGAACCGCTACCCGAGCCCGACTTCGATATAGATGCATTACTCGAAGCAGAGCCGGAATCGGAACCGGTATCTGAGCCTGAACCCGAGATCGATGCATTACCCGAACCGGATTTGGAAGCTTTCGACGCGATGCCCGAAATCCCGGAGGCGGCGCTTGAACCGACCCAGGAAGCGCCTGCCCCGATGGCAGCAGAAATGTCTCCAGTGGAGGAGGTGGCTGTAGACGATGTCGAGGGTTTACTTGAATCGACGCTGAGCATGCCGGGACCGATCAATCTGGATCAAGCTGACCCGGTCGCCGAAGCTGAGTTTCATATGGCCTATGGACTTTACGATCAGGCGGCGGACCTGCTGATTCAGGCATTGCAGGAAGACCAGGACAATCGCGATTTGCGCGTCAAATTGCTCGAAGTCTACTTTGTCTGGGAGAACAAGGAGGGGTTCCTGACGGAGGCCAGAACGCTGCGTGAGATGACTGCCAACGATTCCGATCCGGATTGGAACAAAGTCCTGATCATGGGCAAGCAGATTTGCGCGGATGATGAGCTGTTCTCCGCGTCTCCTGTCGGGGCCGGCGTCGACGAGTCAATGGATCTTCCGTTATTCAGTGAAGATGCCGCCGCGGCAGGAGTAGATGTGCCGATCGACGATGCCGGTTTGAGCCCAGCGATGGAAGGCGCTGCCGACCCGGGACTGGACCTTGAGATCGCAGGCGGTTCAGCGGCTGACGACATGGACGAGCTCGATTTGGATCTCGGTTCGGATTTCTCACCGGACGCTGAAACGGAAGTTGACCTGAGCCTGAGCCCCGATTCGCCGACGATGGAGAGCCCGACGATGGACCGGCCCGGTCCAGATTCAAGCGATGCCGGTGGAATCGGACTAGATGATATCGGCGTGGACTTTGGCGATGTCGCTGGAGATGATCAGACAGCGGGTGCCGGTGCAGTGGGTGACGATGACGCCGAGACTATGATTGCGACCGAGCCCGTCGCGTCTGGTCTGACGATCGGAGACGAGGATGCCACCATGCTCAGCAGTGATGCCGAATTGGCGGCGATGGAGGCTCCTTTCAAGCCCAAAGAAATCGATGCGACCGCTGACTGGCCCGTGCTGGATGAGGCCGCCTTGAGCGATATTGGGGTCGACGATTTATCGGCGGCATTGGGTGCCGGTGTCGGTGACGAGACTGTGGAGGATTTTGGGGCCGCCGGGGCAACAGTCGAGCAGCCTCAGCCGGATAACAGCGCCAGTGCCGTCGGCCTCGACGAACTCTCCGAAACGGACACGATGAAAGCACCGGGTCTGGATGATCTGCCGGAAGAGCCAACTATGACCGAAGTTGGCACTAAGCTTGATCTCGCCAGAGCCTACATCGATATGGGTGATCCTGACGGTGCGCGGAGCATACTGAAGGAAGTCCTCGAGGAAGGCGACAATTCGCAACAGCAGGAAGCCCGGCAGCTGCTTGACGAACTCAAAGATTGAACGCCGACCCTGACGGGCCATCCTATCGAATTGCCGTAGGGCTGGAATATGACGGGACGCGCTACAGCGGTTGGCAGTCGCAGCCGCACGCACCTAGCATTCAGGATTCTCTGAACGCCGCATTCTCCTCAGTTGCAAATCAGACGGTTCAATCCACCGGCGCTGGCCGGACCGATGCCGGTGTGCACGCAAGCGGGCAAGTTGCACATATCGATACATCCGCCGCAAGGGATGATCATTCCTGGTTGCTCGGTGTCAATACTCAGTTGCCAGAAGATATTGGTTTACTGTGGGTGAGGCGGGTGTCTTCAAAGTTTCACGCAAGATTCTCAGCGATATTGCGTGGTTACCGGTATTCGATTCTTAATCGTCCCGTACGCTCCGCGCTCGAAAGAGACAGGGTGTGGTGGGTGCACCAGCCGATCGACCACGAGCGAATGCAAGAAGCTGCTCAGTATCTGGTTGGCGAACATGATTTTTCTGCGTTCCGTGCTGCTGCCTGCCAAGCGCGTTCTCCGATCCGCACGATAAGTAAACTTACGATCACCCGTCAGGATGATCATATATCGATATATTGTTGGGCGAACGCTTTCCTGCATCATATGGTTCGCAACATTGTTGGATCGTTGCTGCCTATTGGCTACGGGGAAGCAGACCCGGCGTGGATCGAGGCGATCTTGGCCGAGCGGGATCGGCGGCGAGGTGGAATTACGGCACCCGCCTGCGGGCTCTGTCTGACAGACGTTGTCTATCCACCGGAATTCAATCTGCCATCAATTCAAGCGTGATCGCCAAGGTGATACCTCACCGACTGTCGTTTATGATGGCCTGACGATGAGTTGGTTTGAAAAACTAATGCCGTCCCGGATAAAGACGGAGCGTCGGACGCGCTCCGTTCCAGAGGGTATATGGCAAAAATGCGCGGGCTGTGGGGCGCAGCTTTACCGGGCTGAATTGGAGCGCAACTATTTCGTTTGCCCGAAATGCGAGCATCATATTCGACTTTCCGCTCGCAAACGTCTTGAACTGTTCTTGGATAGCGAAACGGGCCGCGAGATTGGTGAGCGATTGGTGCCAATGGATCCGCTGAAGTTTAAGGATAGCAAGCGATATAGAGACCGGATCAGTCAAGCTCAAAAGACTACCGGAGAGCGTGATGCGCTAGTTGCGATGACGGGTATGTTGATGGGCCAGCCGGTCGTCGTATGTGCATTCGAATTTGGCTTCATGGGTGGTTCCATGGGATCTGTTGTTGGCGAGAAATTTGCCCGGGCTGTCGAATACAGCCGGGATAACAGAATGCCCTTGGTTTGCTTCTCCGCAAGCGGCGGAGCGAGAATGCAGGAGGCTTTATTTTCGCTTCTGCAAATGGCGAAGACCAGCGCAGCTCTGGCGAGGCTGTCCGAAGCCGGTGTGGCTTACATTTCGGTGCTAACGGATCCCACTACCGGTGGCGTAGCTGCCAGCATTGCAATGCTCGGTGACATCAATATAGCCGAACCAAAAGCTCTGATCGGTTTCGCCGGGCCGCGGGTGATCCAGCAGACCGTGCGTGAAACGCTTCCGGAGGAGTTCCAGCGAAGTGAGTTTCTCCTGGAGCACGGAGCGGTGGATATGATTGTTGACCGGCGTCAGATGCGCGAGGAAGTGGCGGGCTTGCTGGCCAAACTGCAAAAGCAGCGCACGCCGGTAAGCTGAGTAGCTAAAACGTTATCTATGGCAGGCAGGTCCCTCGATGACTGGCTCCAATGGCAGGAGTCATTGAATGCAAGCGAAATCGACCTTGGCCTGGATCGGATTACTAAAGTTGCAAACCGCCTTGATCTGCAACCGCCAGAAGGATCTGTTTTCATCGTTGCCGGCACCAATGGCAAAGGTTCGTGCGTCTGGCTGTTGGAGCAGTTGCTGCTGGCCGGAGGGGTTCGCACCGGCGCTTATACATCGCCACATTTGCTTAGGTACAACGAGCGAATCCGCATTGACGGGGTGCCCGTCGATGACCATGTCCTGGTTAAAGCGTTTGAACGAATCGAAGCGGCGCGCGGCGAACAAGCACTTACCTATTTTGAATACGGCACACTCGCGGCGCTGTGGATATTTTCTAATACCCGCTGTGATGCCTGGCTACTGGAGGTCGGTCTGGGAGGGCGTCTGGACGCGGTCAATATCGTCGAGCCCAATTACAGCCTGATTACGACTATCGCGTTGGATCACCAGGTATGGCTAGGGAACGATGTCGAACAAATTGCGCGGGAGAAAGCTGGAATCATGCGAGAGGCTACGCCCGTCTTTTTCGGCGATTATCCGGCGCCGGCAGCGATTGGGCAGAGAGCCAGTGAGTTGGGCAGCCCGCTGTTGTGTCTGCGGGATGCATTCGATTATTCACTGGAAGACACGACCTGGACCTGGCGCGGGCAGCATTGTGAGATTGAGGCATTGCCGTGGCCGCCAGGCCGGGCCGAAGAGCAGATACGTAACCTGAGCCTGGTATTGGCAGTGCTTGAACGCCATGATCCGGCGTTGCTCGAGCGACGTCACCTGATCTGCGAGCTCGCCGAACGATTTCGGCTGCCCGGGCGTTTTCAGGTCGTCAATGGGGATCGCCAGTGGGTGCTTGACGTTGCCCATAATCCCCAGGCAGCCAGCGGTCTGCGTCACAAGCTGGAGGCGCTGGGGCCCGTGCCATTTACAACGGCAGTAGTTGGGCTGATGGCGGACAAGCCCGCCGCCGATTTCGCGTTGGATCTGTCCGGGCAGGTGGACCAGTGGATCGCCTGCACAGTTGACGCCACACGCGGTCGTGACGGCGTCGATCTGGCCCGCTGCCTGGAAGAAGCCGGGCTGGGGCCGGTGTGCTCTGCCGATACACCTGAGTCGGCTTTTCAGCTCGCCTGCGAGTCGACGCCGCCCGGCTCGAGGATACTGGTATGCGGGTCGTTTTATGTGGTTGGCCCCGCGTTGGAGTGGCTTGGACTATACTGACGCTGGTATCGGGGAGCGCGTTTCGATGGACCGGAACTTGGTTGAGCGCATGATCGGAGCAGGCGTGCTGGTCCTGCTGCTGGTTTTGCTGGTGCCCGCCCTGCTTGATGGAAGTCGCGATGACGAAGTGGTTTCCGCGATTGTGACTCTTCCCGAACCGGTACTGCGAACTGAAACCATTTATCTGAACGGAACTGAACCACCTCCGGCTGTGCCGAATCAGGGCGCGCAGAAAACCCAAGCCGATTTACCACCGCCTGCTAGGATTCAGCCGGCAGCAGCCCAACTCGACCGGCAGCCGGCGCCGATCGCAACATCCACCTCCGCCCCGACTGCAGCTTTAGCCGAGGGTTCCGAAGCGACGCCTGACCAGTGGGGCGTGCAACTGGGTAGTTTTTCGAACCGGGAGAATGCCAACCGGATGGTCAACGACTTGGTCGATCAGGGGTTTCCAGCCCATGTCAGCGTGACCAGCAGCGGCGGGCGATCCATGTACCGCGTTCGTGTCGGTCCCAGGCCTTCCCGTGCCAGTGCTGCCGAGCTGGCGCGGACCCTGGCCGCTGCCGGCCATGGTGGGATGGTCATGGCACTTGCAGACGAGCCCGGACAATAGCCTGGCGCATGGTTCTTGTTGATTACGTGCTGCTGGCGATCCTGGTCATATCGACCGCCGTCAGTCTGTTGCGGGGGTTCGTCCGGGAAGCCATCTCGCTAGTCAGCTGGGCCGTTGCGATTTGGTGCGCTTGGCGATTTGGCGGGGCCTTTGCCGAGGCACTGGAGGGCAGTATTGGCTCCATGACGGCCAGATTGTGGGTCGCCAGGAGTCTGTTGCTGGTCGGGGTTCTGGTTGCGGGGGGGCTGGTGGAATGGCTGGTCGTGTACCTGCTACAAAAGACCGGCTTGACGGGCACCGACCGGGCCATCGGCACGCTATTCGGTTTTGCCCGTGGAGTCGCCCTGGGCGGTTTACTCGTCGCTGTCCTGCAAACTGGCGGGTTCGAGGCGACGGCTTGGTGGCAGGACTCGAAGCTGATACCGTATGCGGCGCCCGTGGCGGATGTGCTGCGGGATGCGGCCGAAGAAGGCATGGCATATCTTGATGTCGATTAGGCCGACGCTGCCGGATTCGCGCAGGCTCGAGGCGTTTTCCCTTTGCATTGACCCGGAGCAGGCTCTGTGTGTGCCATCGTTGGAATCGTAAGCCATCGTCCTGTTAATCAGGCGATATACGACGCACTGACCGTGTTGCAACATCGAGGTCAGGACGCCGCTGGTATAACGACCGATGACAAGGGCACTCTATGTGTCCGCAAGAGTAACGGTCTGGTGCGGGACGTTTTCCAGCAGCGGCATATGACGCGGCTGCGGGGAACAGTTGGCATTGGACATGTCCGATACCCAACTGCCGGCTGGTCAAGTTCCGACGAGGCACAACCGTTTTACGTCAATTCGCCCTATGGGATCTGCCTGGGGCATAACGGCAACCTGACGAATACCGCTGAGTTGCAGGCAATGCTGGCTCGCCAGGATAAACGTCATCTCAATACCGGGTCCGACACGGAAGCCTTGTTGAATGTCTTTGCCCACGAGCTGCAAAACCAGCCCGGAGCCGAGTTGACGCCGGATGCCGTATTTAATGCGGTGGAGGCTGTGCATAAACGTTGCCGCGGCGGTTACGCGGTAGTCGCAATGATCATCGGTCACGGAATTGTTGCATTTCGCGATCCTCACGGGATCCGACCGATCGCGTTGGGAAGGCGGGAGAGCCCGGACGGAATCGAACGCATGGTGGCATCCGAGAGTGTGGCGATGGATGCCCTTGGCTTTGAACTGGAACGCGACATCCTGCCTGGCGAAGCGGTTTTTATTCATAGTGATGGGCAGCTGCACAGCAAACAGTGTGGGCCAAGGCTCGGCTATACACCCTGTGTATTTGAGTTTGTCTACTTCGCGCGACCTGATTCAATCATCGACCGGGTATCGGTATATAAATCACGCTTGCGTATGGGAGAACGGCTCGCGGACAAAATTTTACGGGAACCGGTTTCTCACGATATTGACGTCGTCATACCGATTCCTGATTCGAGCAGCACCAGTGCGCTTGAGGTCGCGCATCGCCTTGGCGTTAAGTACCGGGAAGGCTTTATAAAAAACCGATATATCGGGCGTACATTTATTATGCCGGGCCGGGAAATGCGCGAGCGTTCAGTGCGCCGTAAACTTAATGCAATTGATTTGGAGTTTCGAGGCAAAAACGTGCTGCTGGTAGATGATTCCATTGTCAGGGGCACGACGTCCCAGCAAATTATCGAAATGGCTCGCGAAGCAGGTTCGAAGAGGGTCTATTTCGCCTCAGCGTCTCCGCCTGTTCGCTACCCAAACGTGTACGGTATTGACATGCCGGCTGCAGATGAACTGATAGCGAGTGGTCGGACCGACGAGGAAGTTTGTAAACTGATTGGTGCGGATTGGCTGATTTATCAGGATCTTGGCGATCTGATTCAGGCGGTAAGGTACGATAATGGTGAAATAACGAATTTCGATACCTCGTGTTTTTCTGGTGACTACGTAACCGGTGACGTGACCGGTGAATACCTCGGCTATGTCGGCCGAGAACGTTCGGATGAGGCCAAGGCCAGGCGGGAGGCGCTACGGGCAGTGCGCGATGGCGACGATGATTTTGAATCAGCCGGAACTGGTAACGATTCCGCCGCTGGGGTAGCTTAGTTTCTGTTCGACGATCCGTCTTCCCGGGCTCCGGGATGGAGATTTCTGGACCGCCGATGACGCCAAAATTTTTCATCATTGACGATCATCGGGACTACCGGTCGTTGCTGGCGCATCACCTTACGACGAACTGGCCTGACGCTGAAATCACCAGCTATGACCCTGTGGCTTCGGGGCGGTTGCCCGATAGCTTTTCCGGTGCCGGCTGCGATCTAGTCCTTCTGGGCGACCCGGCCGGTCAAGGCAATGCCCTGGAGTGGTTGCGTCAATTTTGCAGCTCACCACAATTCCCTCCAGTTATTTTCTTTGGCAACGGTGATGAACAACAGATTGTTGAGGCGATCAAGGCGGGTGCGGAGAACTACATTTCGAAGCCAGGACTAGACCACAATCAACTGATCGAAATAGTCGGGCAGGCACTTGATGTCCGCAGGAAGGAATTCACGAGCGGGCAGCAATTTGTCATTGAGGGCCAATCCGGGCAACCCGTTCTCCCCAGCTTAAAGGGATACAAACTGCAGCGATGCCTGTCGTCCGGCAGCATATCCACGGTCTACTTGACCGAGGAACAGGTGACCGGTGAAAAGCGGGCATTAAAAATAATGCACCGCCTGCACGACTCCGACGAAATTGCGTTGGACCGCTTTCTCCAGGAATTCGAACTCGTCGGCAAAATCCAGCACGAGAATGTCGTGAGGATATACGATCTGGGGGTGGCAGATGACCATGCCTATATCGCCATGGAGTACTGTAGTCGCGGGAGCCTCAAACGCCGAATATTGGCTGGCGTGGAACCGGCGGGCGCCACGCGATTCATGCAGCAAATTGCGGACGCACTTGGCTCAATCCACGCCACGGGTATTTTGCACCGCGACCTAAAGCCGACCAACGTAATGTTCCGTCAAGACGATAGTCTTGCCGTGATTGACTTTGGTCTCGCTAAGCAGGTGCACCTGCACGCGGAGTTGACCGGGACCGGGCAAATATTCGGTACCCCTTACTACATGAGCCCCGAGCAGGGGCATGGAGAACAGGTCGACATACGATCTGATATTTACAGCCTTGGCGTGATCTATTTTGAAATGCTGACCGGGAAAAAACCGTACGACGGAGACACGGCCATGGCGGTCATCGTGCAGCATCAGAGCGCGCCAATTCCCCGCCTGCCTCCGGAAGTCGCGCAATTTCAGTCGGTGATTGACCGAATGATGGCGAAACGGCCAGCCGATCGTTTTCCGACTGTCGCGGATCTTTTGGATTGGGTGCCTGCCGCCTAAGCCGGCCGGTCAGTCGCCCAGTCGCTCAACGGTAGTCGAGAGTGGTTAATTCCGGGCCTGCGGAGTCCCAGCGCAATATGCTGCCCTGGCTGTACCAGTCTCCGAGGACGATACGTTGCACATCGCTACCTGCCAGTTTAAAGCGATGGGCGGCCGGCCGGTGCGTGTGGCCATGCACGAGGATTTTCACTGATTCGTCCCGCATGGTCTGTTCCACGGCTGCTTGATTGACGTCCATGATCTCTTCGGGCTTCTGGCTGCTGGTGCTCATGCTCTGATCACGCATGTGCTTTGCCAGCGTCCGCCGGGCCGCGACCGGTAGTGCCAGGAATACGGCTTGTGTAGCGGGATGGTGGACAAATCGTCTAAACCTTTGATAGTCCTTGTCGTCGGTACCCAGGGTATCGCCATGCAAAAGCAGCACCGGCTGGTTGTACAGGTCAATTTGCGTGCCGTCGTTGAGAATGCTGACACCGGATTCTGCGGCGAAGCGATCGTCGACCAGGAAATCGCGGTTACCCGGGATAAAAAAGCAGCGCGTTCCCGAGTCGGTCAA
>JAUWKW010000257.1 GCA_030614035.1 Chromatiales bacterium
ACTCCATCGCACCGACGCGGCGATGCCCGGCGGGCAATCGGCAGATCTGGGAAACCGTTACCGGGAGCCGCCTTGGGGAATAGTCAGGCGACGACTTGCGCTTCGTGCGCAGCGGCAGATTAATTGAGTTGCGCCGACAAAACGCTTACGCTGATTGCGGCTAAGGAATCACGCCTGAGCCTGATTCCGCAAAACAACAATGTGATCCGAGACGGAGAACAACCATGAATTTTCTATTCCCTGAATTGGACCTGGCTGGCCTATGGTCCGGTGCCGCGTCGGCCATCGCCGCTAAAGGCATGCTTGGCGCGCTGGCAACGAGTTCGAGTACGTCCTCCGCCGGTGATCTCGACCTGGACGATCCGCAACAGAACCTGATGGCGATGCTGAAGTTTCGCGGTGACATCAGTGGCGAAGACGTTGTCCTGGCTTTTCCCGGCGAAGTCTGGGCAATGGTCCCGAATGTAGGCAACTACCGGCTGTTTAAAACCTTTGGTGTCGGCGCCGGTCATCTGGAAGAAGCGCCCGAAGGCTGGCGCATTCTTTCCCGGGAGGTGTTGTATTTCCTCGACCCGGACAGCGGTGGAATTCTCGACACCTGGAATAACCCGCTGCGTGACGGGAAAAAAGTCGGCGTCGTGCACATCAACAATGATCCGATCAACGGCGTGTTCACAGCCGGTGGGGACAGCGTGCTGGCCGCACCGTACCCTTACGTGGCCTACGGCGACGACATCATCTTCCAGTGGAATTTCTTCATCTACCGGCCTTCATACCTGCCGATGAAGGACTACCCGCTGTACTCAGCCGGCGACATCGACCAACACGCTGAGCTGTGGGGCATCCAGGGGCGCAAGAGCGACGGGCTCAATCCCGACGTGACCAGCGCGCCGTCGACGATCTCGTGGTCGCGCGTGTGCCAGTGGTTGCCGTTCATGGAAATGAGCGACGCCCCCGGCGTCCTCGTGTTCCACAGCCACTGCTACAAACTGACCGGCGGCGTGCAGGACCTGCCAAGGCATATTCTCGATTACACGGAGAAACATTTTCCGAAGTATCTGGAATCTCCAAAGGAGTGGAACGGTTTCGAGATGCAGGATTATTCGGATGTGTTCCGGGAGATGGTCGACCGCGGAGAAATCCGCAAGTTCGACTGATCACTGGTTGTCGCCGACGCGGTGGCGCGGAACTCGGAGCGGCCTAGCTAAACTCCGGGACGACGCGTTCACCGATCATTTTCAATCCGTCCATCGGGTCGTCGAATAAACGGATCGCTATATCGGTCAGGCCACCGGCCTCGAACTTTTTGAACCGTTCGATCTGGTCGTCGATATCGTCCAGGGTCCCGACCGATGACAACTCGGCAACCAGTTTTTCCACTAACGGTTCTGGCACACCTTCGATGACGCCAGAACGGGTCCAGAATGCCTTGGCAATGGCATTCCATTTATCAATAACGAGTTTTTCCTCGTCTTCGTCGAGGAAGTGATGCAGCGTGAACGGCGGCAGCATCGAACCGCGGAAGATCAACTCCCGGCGTGCTTCATACATCGCAACCTCCCGGTCCTTTTTAATGTGCCAGGCCCAGAAGTTGTCGATGCGGAAGTCGTCGGCCGGCGCATTACGTTTTGCCAGACCGGTCTTTATGCTTTCCATCGCCGCCGGCAGCATACGCAGCGTTGCGTCACTCATCTGCAGGCTATCGGCCACACGCGCACCCATGCGCAGCATCTGGTCTTCGGTCGAACAGGCGTAGATGCGGGCCGGCCGGTGTTGAATCCACTTCAAGTGATGCGGTCGGGTCAGTTCGAAAATTTCGCCTTCGTAAGCGGAGTGGCGTTCGCCGGAGGCGACCGACTGAACAAGTTCAATCGCCTCGCGCACTGCCCTGACGATTCGCTGTTTTTTCGGATTCAGCGGTTTGCCCATCGCGGCGAGCATACCGCCGCCGGCGCCGATGGCGACCATCGATCGTCCTTCGCTGATTTCGTTCAGAGAGCTGATCGCGTTGGCGATTTTCAGCGGATGCATCTCCCACGGACTGACCGCCAGCACACCAAGCTCTATGGTCCTGGTCGCCAGGGCCGCCTGCACGAGGCTGATGAAGCCATCCCAGTGCGCCCAGAAATTTGACGCCCACAGCGCTCGGATGCCGTAGTTTTCCGCCGCAACAGCAATCTCGGCGAGCTGTGCGGGCGGGATATCCGGTTCCAGGACGATTTCGATATTCATAGTCGGTTCTCATTCATTTAAGCCATCGATACTAGCGGAAGGCGGCGCCTGGCCTGTTCGGGGGGGTGGGCCGCGACTACTGCGCGGATTCGATCCTGCGGCAATTACGTATATCCGGGTCCGGGCCGGGACCGCTAGGATAATCGGCTTTGCCCGGCTGGCTATGCGACGGTTCCCTTTGCCGTGGCTGCCCCGATGGAGTAGCCTGACCAGCCGTGGTGCTGGTCGTCAGCAGCTGCTATCAGCGTCCAGCCTGCTCAGGCAGAGGCAAAAAAGCACAGCCGGCGGCTGATTCGATAAAGAGGACGCATTATGTACATCAACTTTTGGTATCCGGTTGCGCTCAGCGAAGAGGTCAAAGCCGATGAGCCGCTACGGGTCGAAATTCTCTCGTTGAAATTCGTTGCCTTTCGGGATGCCGACGGCGCGCCCCACGTGCTGAGCGACACCTGTGCGCACCGCGGTGGCTCGCTGGGAAAAGGTTGGGTCAACGACGGCTGCGTCATCTGCCCATATCACGGCTGGCGTTATAACGGCAGCGGCAAATGCACAACGATTCCATCGATTGGCTACGACGGCAAGCCGCCGCCACGCGCCAAGGTCGACAGTTACCCGGTGCAGGAAAAATACGGACTCGTGTTCGCGTTTCTGGGCGATCTGCCGGAACAGGAACGTCCGACGCTGATGCCGATCGATGAATACGACGACGACGC
>JAUWKW010000134.1 GCA_030614035.1 Chromatiales bacterium
TTTTCCGTCCGCGATTGCAGTATAGGTTTCGCGATCGCGGCCCTTTTGTGACTTGGTTAACGGTTTAGCCGGTTAACGCTGCATTAAGTTATGTTGCGGGAAAGTTTGAGCTGCACCTTGGGTCACACTTCATCGTCTAAAGGACGGGCTGAAGTCGGAGGGACCGGCCTAAGGAGAATCAAGTGAGTGCATGGATGCGAAAAAATCAGTCGGGGCTGTCAGTTTCCGGTGCTTGGGCAGGTTTGCTCAGCATTTGTTTGCTGATGCTCAGCGCGTGTGGAGGCGAGGGCGATGTCAGTATCGGCAGCGGTCAGAGTGTCGACCCGGTTATCGTCGATTTTCCGATGGCCTACGTCAGGCGCCCGGTACCGCGCGATGATCAGAACAACTTCATTCAACCGGATGCCCGGGAGTTACTGGACGTGGAATTCGGTGCGGATCTCTTCCTGCGCGACCAGGCATCACCTTCGGCGCCAGAGCGCAATATCACAGGCGCGCTGACGGCGGGCTTTGGTGATGTCCGGGACGTTTCAATTTCCGCTGACGGTCAGAAGCTCATTTTCGCGATGCGTTTTCCGATCGATCCGAACCTCAATGACGACGACCAACCGACGTGGAACATATGGGAATACGAGATTCCGATGGACACCTTGCGGCGAATTATCCCATCGGACATTACCGCGGAAGCGGGCTATGACCTTGCGCCCGCATTCCTGCCTGACGGCCGAATCGTTTTCGCGTCAACCCGGCAGCGGCAGGCCGGGGCCATTTTGCTGGACGAAGGCAAGCCGCAATTCCCGCATCTCGACGAAGACCGCGATGAATTCGCTCTGGTGTTGCACGTTATGAACGATGACGGCAGCGACATCCACCAGATTTCCTTGAACCAGAGTCATGACCTGGATCCGAGCATGCTGGACTCCGGCGAGGTTCTGTTTACGCGCTGGAACAACATGGGCGGTCGCAACGAGATGGATCTGTACAAGATGCATCCCGATGGTACGGAAATTGAACTTGTGTATGGGCCGAACAGCCATGCGACCGGCACCAACGGCAGCACGATTCAGTTTATTCGCCCGCGAGAAACCGAAGACGGAAGGATTCTTGTCATTGCCCGGCCGTTTACCGGCACCGATGCCGGCGGTGACCTGTTGCTTATCGATACACCGAACTACATCGAGAACACTCAGCCGACCTTGGCAAATCAGGGCGTACTAAGCGGCCCGGCACAGGTGCCGGCCACGATTGTCAACGTCAGCACTGTGCCGGGCCCGTCCGAGGGCGGCCGTTTCATGGATGCTTATCCCCTATGGGACGGCACCAACCGAATGCTGGTTAGTTGGAGTCAATGCCGCTTGCTCGATCTGACCAACCAGATCGGCGTCGACCCGGTCAACGGCAACCCAATCTTCCAGCCGATTCTGTGCACGCCGGCAGGTCTGGCCGATCCGAACGCGGTTGCAGCGCCGCCGGTTTACGGTATCTGGATCTACGACATGGTCAACGACACGCAATTACCTGTTGTCACGGCCGTGGAAGATTTCGTCTTTACCGACGTCGTGGCCGCACAGCTGCGGGGCTTACCGAATTCGCTACCGGACAAGGTCGTCGGTGGCGGACTGGATCCCGACTATGCCTCCGAAGCGGTCGGCGCGCTGCACATACGTAGCGTTTATGATTTGCTTGGCGTCGATACGGCGGTACCGAATATCGCGACACTGGCGGACCCGGGTGCAACGCCGGCGGATCAGCGGCCGGCCCGGTTCCTGCGCCTGGTCAAGGCTGTCTCAATACCCGACGACGATTTTCTCGACTTCAATAATGCCGCGTTCGGCGTCAGCCAGAACCAGTTGATGCGTGAGATTCTCGGTTATGCGCCGATCGAGCCCGATGGCTCGGTCATGATCAAGGTACCGGCCAACGTAGCATTTGCAGTCAGCGTACTGGATGCGAACGGGCGGCGGATCACACCACGTCACCAGGACTGGCTGCAGGTGTTGCCCGGCGAGACCTTCGAATGCAACGGTTGCCACAATCCCGGCAGTGGCATGTCGCACGGTCGGACCGACGCCTTTGCCACGATCAATGACGGTGCCGCCGCCACCGGCGTGGCATGGCCGAATACCGACCCGGCAATGTCGCCCGACTTTGGCGAAACGATGGCAGAAACGCGGGCCCGAATAAGTTGCTCTACCGGAACCTGTGATGCTCTGGACCCGAACATGGACATCGATTACGTCGATGTATGGACCAATCCCATTACGCTGACGCCGGAACTGCCATTCAGCTATTCCTATGGAGATCTTGCGACGATACCTCCGACCTATCTGCGTGGAAATCCGTCCACGGCTTGCATGAACACCCCCGCAGTCAGCAACTGGAGCAGCGACTGCCGAATCATCATCAATTACGAACAGCACATTCACCCGCTGTGGTCGGTGCCGCGCCAGGTCATCGACCCGGTCACGCTGCTCGTGATCTCCGATTTTACCTGCACGGTTTGCCACAGCCCCGCAGATGGGGCCGGCGTCGTCCAGGTTCCGGCGGGGCAACTGGACCTCGCCGATGGTTTGTCGGATATCGATAACGACCATTTCAAGTCGTACCGGGAACTGCTGTCCGGGGACAATGCCCTGGTGGTTCAGGGGAATGCCTTGCTCGACGACTCTGTGGTGATCGGGACGGACCCTGTGACGGGCTTACCGATTACAGCACCGATTCCCGTGAGCCCATCTATGTCGCCGGCTGGCGCCAATAATTCGGGTCGGTTTTTCGACCGCTTTGATCCGGCGTCTGGTAACGCGCATGCGACCTACCTGATGACCCCGGCGGAACTCAAACTGCTTTCCGAATGGCTCGACATTGGCGCGCAGTATTACAACAACCCATTCGACGCACCGTTGAACTGATATATGCGTGGCCCGTTGCTGACACTGTTAGTCATCCAGTTGTTGTGCACGGGTAGCGCGTACGGCAAGGCCGAGTATCAGCAGGTCACGGTAGATGACCCGTATATCGAGATGCACACCGGGCCCGGCAAGGGTTACCCGATCTTCCATGTCGTGGATCGGGGTGACTCGATCGAGGTGATTAAACGCCGGACCGACTGGTTCCTGATTCGCACGGTGGCAGGCAAGGAAGGGTGGGCCTCGCGGGCCCAGATGGAACTGACGCTGCAGCCTTCCGGCGAGAGAACCGAGATCAAGGATACGACGCTGGCCGAGTTTTACGGCCGCCGCTGGGAAATGGGGATCATGGGCGGGGATTTCAGCGGAGCCACCAGTTTTTCCATGTTTGGCGCTTACCGGATGTCAGCCAATCTTTCGGCGGAGCTTGCGGTAACGCAGCTGTTGGGCAATTTCTCTGACGGTTGGATGGTGAACGTAAACCTGGTGCATTTGTTTTTTCCGGAGTGGCGTGCGTCACCGTTTTTTCTGCTCGGTACGGGCATAGTGCGTGTCGAGCCGAAGGCCACACTGGTTCAAACGACCGACCGGACCGATCCGGTTGGCACGGTGGGTCTCGGAATCAGGACCTATTTGACGGACCGATTCGTTTTTCGGCTGGAGTACAACGGACACGTTGTTTTCAGCAGCCGGGACGACAATGAGGATGTCGACGAATGGAAATTAGGATTCTCAGTGTTCTTCTAAAAGGCGGGATCATCGCCGGGTGCCTGGTCCTTTGGGTGCCGCCGACGTTCGCGGATGCAGATGACCCCGTTGGCGAGCTGAAGTCGCAGCCCCAGGTCATCGAGCCCGAAGTCGATCGTCGTGAGCCAAGGCGCCGGAAAATCGATACCGAGGACTTTGAAATCGGCGGCTTCTTCGGTTTGTTGAGCGTCGAGGATTTCGGCACGAATGCGGTGTATGGCGCGACGCTGGCCTACCACGTCAGCGAATCTTTCTTTATCGAGGGCGCCTACGGCGTTTCCGACACCGAAGAAACAGCATTTGAGCGCTTGAGTGGTGGCGCGCCGCTGTTGACCGACGATCAGCGCCAGTTTAGCTATTACAACGTGTCGCTTGGATTCAACATCCTGCCGGGTGAAGCGTTTCTGACCCGCAACCGGGCATTCAACACTTCTTTTTACTTCATCGCCGGTCTCGGCAGCACTGACTTTGCCGGCGACAACCACTTCACAGTGAATTTTGGTTTTGGTGGCCGAGTCTTTCCCAACGACTGGCTGGCGCTGCGCCTGGATGTTCGCGATTTTATGTTTGACATCGATATTCTGGGTCAACAAAAGACTACGCACAATTTGCAGGGTACGTTGGGTATCACAATATTTTTCTGATTGTTTTTGGCGGTTAAGTCATGAATATGAATCTCTCAATACCAACACGGGTTATTTCGGTTCTATTGGCCGGCCTGTTACTGGCTTCGTCGGCTATATCTGAGGTCCGGGAGGGCAGCGCGCCTAATTTCACTTTGCCCAACGAGGGAGGACAGAACCTGAGCTTGAGCGACTTCAGCGGGCAGGTGGTCATGATCAATTTCTGGGCCAGCTGGTGCGCTCCCTGTCGTCAGGAAATGCCTTTACTGGATGCGTTGTACCAACGTTATAAGGGGCTGGGCTTTACGTTGCTCGGAGTCAATGTCGAAGAAGACTCAGGCTTGGCCACCGATTGGTTAAGCGAGACCCCGGTCAATTTCCCGATCCTGTTCGACCGCGAGAATCGGGTAAGCAAACTCTACGATGTCATCGCCATGCCAAGTACGGTCATGGTCGACCGTCAGGGCAACATGCGCTTTATCCATCATGGATATCAACCCGGCTACGAAGACGAATACCAGAACCAGATTCGAATCCTGGTACGCGAGTGACTATGAATTCGGCGCGAAGAGTCGTTCTGGTATCAGCGGTACTGTTGCTGACCGCATGCAGTAGCGTCGAGCCGTGGGTCAAACCTTATGAACGCGCCAACCTGGCGGACCCGATCATGAGCTTCGGCCGGGACCCGGTCTCGGA
>JAUWKW010000263.1 GCA_030614035.1 Chromatiales bacterium
TTGCCCTATGTATAGCTCATTAGCGGCCTGATGTCCTGACGCTCGAGCCTCGCCAGTCCGGACATTATCGACCAGTCGATGATCTGACTTTGTTTTTTTTGAAAATCAGCTCAGTTTCGACTGAAAGCTGACCGGCAGCCCGCCCGGTGCGTTCAAATAATAGATGCGTTCCCCGTGTTCATCCATTGGTCCGGTCGGCTCGAGTCCGTTCTTGCGTGCGTTTTCCGCCCACGCATCGGCATCGTCAACTACTATCTGCAGCATGATTCCCGCCGGCATTCCCGGCGCTTCAGGCCAGACTTCTATCCAGCTCTTACCCGCCGGGAAGACCGCACCGCTGAACGGCGCACCGTCTTCCGTAAATTGCTTCCCGGGAAGCCCAAGGCCGCCACCGAGAAAGTTTGCCACCTCTTCGGCCTCAGCCGAAACAGAACAGAAACGAATTCCCAACACCTGCATGTCGAACTCTCCGTTTTCGGTCAGCTTTCCTGTCCGGCAAAATACCGCTCAAAAGCCCTGTGCCTGGCTTCGGGGGCGATGTCGATGATCTCGCCGGCGACGTTCAGCATTTCCATCTCGTCGACACTCGTGTGGCCGTCCGCGGCGGCGACTTTCAAGAGCATGACCGCAATATCCTCTTTCTCCTCAGGGCTCAGTACGTGGGCGAGCTCTCGCAGCAGACTGTTCAGGTCCGGGTTCTCGGCAAGATCGGCCATGGCCCGCGTCAGTAACGCCAGGGACTCGGCGCTGTGCAGATGAAAATGCTCCTCGACGAGCTGGAGCATTTTATCTGCTTCCTGTTCGGAGATGTTGCCATCGCCTTTTGCCACGCATACGAGAAGTGCAGCGACGAGGAACTGCGAATCATACGTTTCAGGGCCAGTGCTGGTTTCAATGACGAGTGTTGAGCCCTCGAACCGGGGTTTTACGGGTTCTTCAATCAATGTATTGCTCCCTTACTGTTTATCCGGTGGCCTCTATTGGCCGCCTGAGGCGGCTTTTGGCTGTCTATGACAGCATATCGACCGATATTTTGCCGAGATGGCTCATCAGTTTACCGAAGTCGGAGAATCCCGGTATGGCATCCATGGTTTTCAGCTTTGCCATCTCTGTCTCGGTTCACTAGCGGGTGCCGAAAAGCCGGTCGCCGGCATCGCCAAGCCCCGGCACAATGTATTTCCGATCGTCGAGATGATCATCAATGCTGGCCGTATATATTTTCACCTCCGGGTGTTCTGCCTCGACCAACGCAATGCCTTCGGGACAGGTGACAATACAGATAACGACAACAGTTGCAGCCCCCTGCTCTTTGAGAAAATCGATAGTCGCAGCGGTGGAGCCGCCGGTCGCGAGCATCGGGTCAATCACGATGCAGGTACCGCCGTCGGTTTCTTTTGGTAACTTGTGATAGTAGGACACCGGTTTTTTCGTTCCCGCTTCGCGGTACATGCCGACAAAACCGACCCTGGCTGTAGGTACCAGCCCAAGAATGCCCTCGAGCATACCCACTCCGGCCCTCAGAATCGGAACGACCACCAGCTCGTTGGCAATCTTGTGACCTGCCGCCTCCGCGAGCGGTGTTTGAACGGTAACCTGCTTCACCTCGATTTCCTTGAGTGCCTCGTAACACAGGAACATCGTGATTTCGGTCGCCAATTCTCGAAACTTTTTGTAGCCGGTATCCTTATCCCGAATCAGGGCCAGTTTATGTTGAACGCATGGGTGTTTGACTTCCTCGTGCATTTATCTTTGCTCCCTTTCTTATCGGCCGCGAGTATATAGCCAGCATACCAAGCCTGCAGATTTCACCGGGGAGCCGCGATCCCAGGTGGCATATGCAGGCCAACCGCCAGGTCAGTAAACCAGCGGTCGGTCAACCGCACGAACCGCCCGGTACAGCAGTGCCAAACTGAATACAAGCAGAAACGGCGCCGTATAAACACCTGGAAAATAGGCGCCGGCGTCGACTGCGAAAAAAATATGGCCGATCCCGTTACCGAGTTCGACGAGCGACCAAGCCCAAATCCATGCTTTCGCGCTGCCGACCGCAGGCCGGACGCGAAAGAAATAAGTCCAGAAAGCGAGTGTGACAACCAGCGCGTTGCCGATCGCAAAACCGAGCGCGAGATTTTCGCTAATGAGCCCACTCAGGTAGCGCGCCGGCGCAAAGACATCAAATAGACGAAAATAGAATTCTTCGATCGAGTGAGCTGCCTGGGATATCGCGAGGCCCAGGAAAAGTCCGCTTGTTCCGATTTGGATGTCGAGAGATTATCGCTATTTATCGGACCAGATCGCGTATTCATTTCCGTTGGGATCTTTGAAATGAAAGCGCCTGCCGCCCGGAAACGGGAAAACGTCGCGGCTGATTGCGCCACCGAGTTCGGCAACTCGGGCGCTCGCCGTGGCAAGGTCTTCTTTGTAGAAAACGAGCAGCGGGCTGCCCTTGTCAACCGCAACAGTGACCTCCGCCCGCCGAAACCCTCCGCCCAGACGTCCGTCATGAAAGCTGCAGTAATCGGGACCGTAGTCCTCGAATTTCCAGCCAAACAGTGCCGTGAAAAACTCCTTGGCCCTGGCCGGATCCTTCGCCGGGATCTCAACATAGTCAATCATGTTTTCTGCCGTCATGTTGGCTTCTCCATTGTTGAATTCATACCATTTGGCCTTTCAATCGCAGAATCGGCCGCTCAGCATTAATTTCGACCCGACCGAATCCACCGGTTATTTCATAGTGGCCTTCGCCGACACGTCTCAGGCCGTCGATCGCACCATGCATCAGCGCCTCCGCCACTTCAGAGACAGGCTGGCTATATCCCTCGTCGGCACCGGACTTGATACCGGAACAA
>JAUWKW010000222.1 GCA_030614035.1 Chromatiales bacterium
CAAGCTGGGATCCGTCGCCTTTTTGGCGGACAGGAAGACGCCCATGTCGGCGCCAACCCAGCCTACGAACATCAGGACATGCAGGAATTTCCAGAAATCGAATTCAGTCATGGTCGCTGTTCCTCTCAGAGCCCACTCGACTGGCGGGTCGGTGTCACCGGCCTGCGCCGCAGCACCTGGTACCGCACATTAATGGCTGGTGGCACCGATTGCCAGCCAGTGCCGCAGCCTGCCCGCATTCCGGATTCGACTCCCCTCGGTTCGGCGGCCGACTCGGCAAATCGGGCAGATCCGCCCATCCAGACGTTGGCCAGATGGGCCGAAAAGCTTGATGTGCAGGCCCCGGACAGTGGATATAATGGCCGCGACGTCGCTTATTAACGACTAATACTAATTTTTATCATCGAGGAGTTCCGCCAGTGACTGAACACGCGGGCGAAGTAAAAGCAGACCTTTCCAAAATACGGGGAGATTGGAATTTTCATATGCGATATGCAACCAATGCGATAGAACAAACGGTTTCCCGCCTGACCAAGGTTTGGGAAGAGATGAAAGCGAACGCCCCGGCAGAGGGCGAAGTCGCGGTCGATACCGATCTTTGTGAAGAATTCATCGAAGCCTGCAAGCAGACGCGGGCGCTGACCGATGATCTGATCATTATGCGGGAGTGTAAACCCGACGACTGACCGGCTGTGAGGATCCGGTGATCGGCGCCAGCGTGTTGCGCTGACCATGTGTTGGTTTTATACCAGCACGCAATAGTTAACAGAACAGATAACCGTACCAGGAGAACACCGTGAGGCCCCACGTCGAATGTATTCAGGAAGCCGACCTTTGCTGGCACGAGGCCGAGTTTGCCCGTGGTGAAGGGAAGGCCAAGCAACGCAATCTTTCCTACGACGAAGAGGACGGATCGGCATCGACCCGCGTCGTCTTCGAATCGGCCTGGAGTCGTCCCGGTGGCTACCACCACGCGGATGTCGAGTGGTACATCATGGAGGGCATGATCAAAATTGGCGACCAACTGCTTGGCAAAGGCGGCTACTTTCGAGCTCCGGCCGGGCTCAGGGTGCCGCAGATCGATGTACAGGAAGGCACCGATATTCTGTTGTTCCGGGAATACGGGGACTGGGGATTCTCTCTGTCCGACAAAGACCAGTCGGATTTCGTATCCCGCGGCGGCAATACGGCCTCGGATGAACCGGGGGAATTGACCATTGTCGACTCCAATAAGCTGGAGTGGATGCCGAACGTCTACGAGGGCGACACGCAACGGTTCCTGAAACTGAAACCCTTGTTCATTGATCCGGCTGCGCCGGACAACAACAACTCGGGTTTTGTCTCCATGGCCTGCTGGGCGCCTCCCGGCTGGTCGGATAACCGCATGGTGCATCATCCGGTATTCGAAGAAGCCTACAGCACCGCCGGTGTGCTCGCTTACAACTTCGGCTCGCTCGGTGCCGGTACCTACTTTTTCCGGCCGGCCCTGGTGAAACACGGTCATTTTGTCGCCGGCGAGGAACGCGGCTGGAGCGGCTTCTTCCGCCTCGACGGTTCTCTGGTCAACTGGATTACGATCAATGAGCGCGTTGTTATCGAAGGAGACGCGCTCAACTATGACCCGGAGACCCAGGCATCTGTCATCGCCGGAATCCCGGTGCGCTCGAAATCGACCGGTCCGTGGGGTCTTGATGGCCAGTAGGGCCGGGCGCCTGAATCGGCTGTACTCGCGCTAATCGTGAGGCCCGATTGAGCGATGGCCGGTGCAATCGATATCGTCTGTAACCTGTTCACGCCGGAAGTCGTCGCGACCGGGCAGACCGGTCTGGACGATGAATTCAAGACTCAGATCCGGATGCCGCCCGAAATGCGTGGTGGCGTTCCGATCGAAACCTACCTGGAGAAAATGGATCGCGCCGGCATCGAGCGTTCGCTGCTGATAGCCGTTCGTGCCGGTGATATAAACATTAAAGGCGGATTCGCGATCCCGTACGAGACGGTGCATGAGATCTGCCAGCAATACCCGGACCGATTTTCCGGTCTCGCCGGCGTTGATCCGTTTAAAGGTATGCAAGGATTGCGCGAGCTCGAACAGGCCGTAAAAGAATACGGTTTTGTTGGTGCCCACCTTTATCCGCACTGGTGTGGTTTACCCCCCGACCATGCGAAGTACTACCCGTACTACACCAAGTGTGCTGAGCTCGATATCCCGATCATGATGCAGGTTGGTCACAACCTCGTGTATTCGCGGGAACGCCGGCTGCCCAGTGTCGGGCGGCCGATTTGCCTCGACCAGGTTGCGATCGATTTCCCGGAACTGAAGCTGCTCGGCATCCATATCGGGGTGCCGTGGACGGATGAGATGATCTCGATGTGCTGGAAGCATGAGAACGTATTCACTGCCGGTGATGCCTACGCGCCGAAGTACTGGCCCGAATCATTCGTTCACTACGCCAATACTTACGGAAAAGAAAAAGTGCTGTTTGGTACCGATTGGCCGGTTATTGACCCGGAACGCGCAGTCAAGGAAGTCGACGAGCTGGAATTCAGGGACGATGCCAAGCAGCTGTTAATGCGCGACAACGCGCTGCGGGTGTTCAAGCTGCCAGGCTGACCAAGCGGAGGGCCGAATGAATAAACCGCTGGGCGAACTGCCACTGTCCTTTCAGCACATGTCGATGGCCGGTGGCATCCGCGCCGCGATGTATCGAAATCCGGATAAGCTTGCCTACAGGCACGGCGACCGCACCCGCAACTATCGCGACCTCGTAGACCGAATCGACCGGGTGTCTGCGGCGATTATCGGTGACCTCGGACTTGGGCCGGGTGATCACGGTGCTATCGTGGCAGCCAACTCGATCGAATACATGGAAGTGGTCATCGGCGCGTCGCAGGCCGGTGTTGCGCTAGCGACGGTGAACCCCAAACTCGCTCCGGCCGAGATCGTCACGATATGTGACGATGCCGAGGCCCGGGTCGTATTTAGCGATGCAGCAAGCGCCGAAGCGCTAAAGGACAGCGAGCTTGCAACGGCCGAGCGCATCATCGGCATCGGTCAGGAACTGGAGGACTGGCTGGCCAAAACCAAACCTCTGGGCGAGCCACCGGAATCGGATGAGTGGGGAATATTTACGATTCCGTATACGTCGGGTACGACCGGTGTGCCAAAAGGCGTTCTGGTACCGAACCGGTCCAGAATACTCAGTTTGTTTGCAATGGCTGTCGAATACGGTTGTTATTCTCCGGACGATCGGTTCCTGGCCATCGCGCCGATGTGTCCCGGCGCCGGCATGATATTTGCACTTGCGCCGCCGTTTTTCGGCGGCTATTGCGAGATTATGGATGCGTTTGATCC
>JAUWKW010000250.1 GCA_030614035.1 Chromatiales bacterium
CGGCGTCATGTCCAGGTCGAAGTGGCTGAAGCTGTGACTGACGACCGGCCAGGCCTTTATCTTTGTCGGTGAACGGCCAAAGCGGGTCCGGCACCATTGGCTCACGGCATCGGGATTCGGCAACTCCGGAAAACTCCACAGCCCGCCCCAGATTCCCGACGGCGCGCGCTTTTCGAGTAAGACCCGGTTGTCGTCAATTGCCAGAGCCAGCACCGTCGTTTTACGGGGCCGCGACTTTCGGGGCCGGCGCGCCGGGATCTGCGCCACCAATCCAGCTGCCCTGGCGATACAGATTGATGACAGCGGGCAGTGCTTGCAATCGGGATTGCGGGCGGTGCAAACGGTCGCACCAAGGTCCATGATCGCCTGGGTGTATTGCGCCACCCTGCGCTGCGGCGTTGATGCCTCCGCGAGCGCCCACAAGTGATTTGCCACTGACGCCGAACCGGGCCAGTCTGCAATACCGTGCACCCGTAGTAGCACCCGGCGGACATTGCCGTCGAGAATCGGCACGCGCTGTCCTGCGGAAAGCGCGAGGATTGCGCCGGCGGTGGAGCGCCCGATGCCCGGCAATTCGAGCAGTTCGTCGTAGCTGGTCGGCAAAACACCACTGTATTGATCATGAATCAAGCGCGCGGCGCGATGCAGATTGCGCCCACGGCTGTAGTAACCCAAACCCGACCACCGGTGCAGCACTTCGTCGGCGGTGGCAACGGCCAGCGCGATTACATCCGGGAAGGCCGCAATGAAGCGGTCAAAATAACGCTCGACGGTAGTGACCTGGGTCTGCTGCAGCATAATCTCGGAGACCCAAACGCGGTATGGGGTTGGATTCTGCTGCCAAGGCAGATCCTTGCGGCCGTGTGTTTTCCACCAGCGCAACAACGCCGGCGCTATGGCCGTTTTCGGGCGTGTATCGGAAACGTTTTGCATGCCGGCTCAGGGTTCGATACCAGCGAGCGACTCTATGTGTTCGGCGGCGCTCAGCGCATCACTGCGCAATGACCGACGCAATGCCCAGGGACCAAGGACTGGCGGCACCCAGAAACCCGGTTCCACGACATGCGTGTAGATCAATACCGTGCCCCCGTCATATTGTTGTAATTGCCACTTCTCAACGCCATAGTCAACATCGCTTAGGGCTGGCTCAGCCGTGGCGGTGATTTGTTGATACGGCACCGTGTCGAGTCTTGCCACCCGTGTGATCGTCCGGCAGAAAAATAAAATACACCCGCGTATCTTCGTGTAGACACGGGACGTGCCGTCGACATCGGGCTCCAGGTAACGGCTCTCTAGATAGGCACTCGATAAATCCGCGAACTCACTGTAATCGGCTAACGCCTTGAATACCTGTGGCGTGGGCGCCTCAATAACAATTTCTGCCTCGACTGCGATCGTCGGACCGTTTTTGTGTACTTCCAGACGGCGGACCTCCGCCGCGCTGGCTGAATGGCCCGAAAGCCCGCCAATGATCAACGCGACGACGACCCTTAATCGAACAACTTGCGTAAACTTTTTCTTAATTGCTTTCTCGGACTGTCTTCTGCCGTGGCAGCATCGTTGCCACTGTCTTCCTGTTTATCCGTGCCGCCCAATAGCTTTTTCTGCAAGCGATCCTGCAACTTTTTGTTGGCAATGCTTGCAGCAAGCGCGGCAAAATCGATCGAGATATCGGGCGCATCAGCCGGACCCGTCACGACAATCGGTAATACCAGTCCTTCCAAATCGTCCAGCACTTCCCCATCATCGAACCGGGGCGCACCGACGACCTGGGCATTCAGTCGATAATCTACTGAGCTTTCGAGCATGTCCAGATCGCCGACGCCGTTCATGCGCAAGAACGGAATCTTCATCTTAAAGTCGTCATTGTGCATAACGCCGTCGGCAAAAGTACCGGTGCCGCTGAACTCGCTGATGTCAGTATGCGGGTCCGCTGGTGGTGGAGGCGGTGTGCCTCCCGTCAGCCGCGCCCTACGGTCGCGAATTTCATGCCACAGGTCAACGCCCTGATAAACGCCGTCGACCAGTTCCACCGACACGTTGCCGGCAAGATTTTTTATCAGCGTATCGGCGTCCGGGCCGCGCGCGGTGCCGGTGAACTGAGCGTTCAGCTGGCCGCTGAGGTTCTCCTGACCGGTCCGGGCCTCGATTAGTTGTCCGGCGTCCACACCGCTCAAGCTGTGCTCGAGGTCAAGTCTGGGAACGCTGCCCGTGACATTGATGCGGATGTCGCCGTCGTAGCCGCCGTCATACAGACTGGCCGTCAACGGATGGAGGCGGATACGCCCGTCGCGGGCGGTCAGCTTGACTTCAACGTTTTCCAGCTCCAGCTCCGTAAACGTCATGTGAGCCACGGTCAATCGTGCACTGGGGATATTCAGTGCCCGCAAATCGTCCAGTGGAAGCTCCTCTGCGGGCGATTCGGAATCGACAGCATCCGATTCCTCAACCGGTGGCAGGTAGCGGTCAAAATTGATGGTGTCGATAGCGAGCTCCATCGCGATCGCCTGCTGTTCAATGTTTCTGGACCCAATCCAGCCCTTGGCCGTGGTGTCATCGATCAGCATCGTGAGCGATCGCAGTCCGGCGCCGTTCCCGCTAACAAACCAGCTGCCTGACAGTTCGAACTTGGTCAGCACGGTTGGATCGGCTGTATCGATTGGTGGCTCACCCAAATCTGCCAACAGCTGACGCGGTGAGAACGGCGCAATTGACAATTCACCGGATAACTCGGTTTCGGTGTCACTGACAACTCCATCGCCTCCGATGCGTGCTGTCAGCCCAGCCCAATCCAGCGCCACGACAAGGCCGCTGATTTCAACCTGGTTCGCCGGACCCCCGGCTGCCAGTTTGTCGGTGGTCAACGTCAGGGTGGCCCGATCCGCCGGAACTCCCGGCCCGTTTAGCCGCAGGTCCGTCTGCAGGTTTTGAAGTTCGACGGTGCTGACCTCCGGGTCGAACTCGACCCGGCTGTCGAGATTGACCAACAGCATCACGTCCGGCGCCAGGCCAGAAACGCGGCA
>JAUWKW010000061.1 GCA_030614035.1 Chromatiales bacterium
CCCACGACCACACGCGTTTGGGTCAGCGGCACCGCAAGCTGGTACCGGTTAGCAGAACGGGGAATCTGGGTTGAAGGCTGTGGCGACAACCTGGGCTTTGGCGATCTCGTGCCGACTTTGCGTGCCGGTGTGTTGCAACTACCGGCGCTGGATCAATGGACCGCGCTGACGCATGAAGCGGCGGTGCCCAGCTGGAAACATTCCGGCGTCGGCCGGGTGCTCGCGAGCTATCGAATTGGCATCGAGGCGAATACGGAACTTCGCCGACAAATTGGCGACAGCACACATTTTTACTGGGGCAGCGTGCAGCAATTTGAAGCACTGCAATCCTGGTTGCCGGTCAACGCGCAGCATGCCTGCGGAACTGGCAAAACTCTGCAGGCGCTGCGGCTCGCTGGACTCGACCGGGTTCAGCCCTTTCCATCACGCAAGGATTGGCAACAATGGCTGGGTTGAGTTTGCGCCGTACGCGCCAGGATGGCGCCATCCGGGAACTGACACGGCAGGTCAGACCATCGGTGGACCAGCTGATCCAGCCGCACTTCGTCGTGCAGAATATCTCGGCCAGGGAGCCCGTGCCGGGCCTGAACGCGGTCTATCGCGAAACACCGGGCAGTTTGCTGGAGCAGATCGAGGCCGACCTCGAGCAAGGTGTCAGCAAAATCCTGTTGTTCGGTGTGCCCGCCGAAAAGAGTAATACGGAATTCGATCACGAATTTACTGCAGAACAGATCGCCGCGGTCCGGCAGCGCTTTGGCAAACAGATCTGGATCGCCGCCGACGTCTGCCTGTGTAGTTCAACTCCGCATGGGCACTGCGGCATTTTGAATGAATCGGGCGATCACGTTATGAACGCGGCATCCGTTGAAGCGCTGGCTGATGCGGCGCGCCTGTATGCGTCTGCCGGAGCAAACTGTGTTGCGCCCAGCGACATGATGGATGGCCGGGTGGCGGCAATTCGGCAGACTTTGGAACAGGCGGGACTCGATCGAACTTTGATCATGAGTTATTCAGCCAAATTTCATTCGAGTTTTTACGGCCCTTTTCGCCTGGCCGCCGAATCTACCCCGGACAAAAACATCCCCTTGAGTGATCGTGGTAGCTACCAGGTCGATCCGGCTCGACCAAATGACGCATTGTTGAGTGCGCTTCGGGATGACCGTGAAGGCGCGGATATTTTGATGGTGAAACCCGGCCTGCCGTATCTCGATGTGTTGGCAGAACTGTCCGCACGTATACCCAAGCCCTGGGCCGTGTATCAGACCAGTGGCGAAAGTGCGGCCATCGAACTGATGGCCCGCGAAAACCTCATCCGCCGCGAGGCAGGGAATCTGGAGACCTGGACCGCCTTTGTCCGTGCTGGCGCATCGATAATCATCACCTACGATGCGCGTCACGCCCGGACCTGGCTCGAAAAATGAGCCGATCGGAAGAGTACTTTGCCCGTGCCCGCAACGTAACTCCAGGCGGTGTGCATTCGCCCGTACGTGCCCTGCGCGCTGTTGGCGGCACCGCGTTGTTCATGGAATCAGCATCTGGTGCAACGATTCGCGACGTCGATGGCAACAGCTACATCGATTACTGCATGTCATTCGGGCCGTTGATCCACGGTCACTCGGATCCGGAAATTATAAAAGCGGTCCACGCTGCAATCGATCGCGGCACCAGCCTCGGCACGGCGGAACAGTACTCTCTTGAACTTGCCGAACTGATCACCGATTCAATTGCCTGGGTAGACAGCATCCGTTTCGTTAACTCCGGAACAGAAGCGGTAATGACCGCTATCAGGCTGGCGCGGGCTGCAACGGGCAGGGTCAAAATTTTAAAATTCGACGGTTGTTATCACGGCCACACGGATTCCATGTTGATACGGGCCGGTTCAGGACTCGCCGGGCCTGGCCAGGCTGATAGCGCAGGAGTACCCGCAGGAATTGCTGCAGATACTCTGGTGGCGCAGCTGGACGATATACATAGTTTGGAACAGTTGTTCGATCGCCACGGTGACGAAATCGCAGCTGCGATCATCGAGCCTCTACCTGCAAATTATGGTCTGCTCCCGCAAACTGGCGCGTTTCTCCAAATGCTCGCCGATCAACTTCAACGCCACGATGCATTGCTGATTTTCGATGAGGTGATTACCGGGTTCCGGCTCGCTTTAGGCGGTTTCGCCGAAATCTCAGGCATGCAGCCCGATCTCGTAACATACGGAAAAGTAATCGGCGGCGGCTTTCCGGTCGGCGCGCTTGGGGGCCGCCGTGAGTTGATGGATCTGCTGGCACCCGACGGGCCTGTGTATCAGGCCGGCACACTCAGTGCGAATCCGGTTGCCATGGTTGCAGGACTCGTTGCCCTGCGAAAGCTGCGCGATGGTTCTGCCTATCGTGAACTCGATGAACACGCCAACCACCTGGCCAATGCGCTCGCTGATTTGGATGATCTGTTGGTTCAACAACGGGGTTCATTGTTCTGGATGGGACTGGGGCAAACAGACACGCCGGACGGTATTGTCCGGTCTCCTGAGGCAATTCCTGAATCCGCGGTCAAGCGCTATAGTGCCTTCTTTCAACATATGCTCGGCAACGGAATTTACCTGCCGCCCAGTCCGTTCGAAGTCGGCTTCCTGTCTACCGCGCACACCGACCAGCATCTGGATGAACTAGCCGTTGCGGTCCGGCAATTCCCGGCAATCCAATGATCATCAATAAAGCTTACGTCGATATTTCTGCCGGACAGATTCACTACCGCGTTGTCGCCGGCTCCGGTATTCCGTTGGTCTTCCTGCATCGAACACCGGCCAGTTCTGTGACATTTGAACAGATGATGATCGGCATGGCCGGTGACCGCCCGATTTACGCACTGGATACGCCGGGATTTGGCGGCTCCTTTGATCCGGCTGGGTCACCATCCGTTACCGATTATCGCGACTGGCTGATCGAGGCAATAGACGGTCTGAATATCGAAGCGTTTCACCTCTTCGGCCATCACACCGGAACCCATCTCGCGACTGAAATTGCCGCAAAGCTTGCTGACCGGACTCGCTCATTAATGCTAAACGGTGTCGCCTACCTGACAGCCGATGAACGCAAGCAGTTTCACGAAATGGTTGCTGATTCAGTCCCGCCGGACCCGGATGGAAGGTATTTGATTGAGACCTGGCAAGTCATACGTGGTCTTTTTGCCGAATTCGACCCCGAACTTGTGCACCGGGAGTTTGTCGGCGCGATGCGGGCTATGCAGGGGCGTGATCAGGCGTTCGCCGCAATCTGGAACCAGGATTACCCGGCGGTCATGGCAAAGGTGATCTGCCCGATGTTTGTTATGTCGGCCGAGGATGACTTCTTTGTGCCCTATATGGAGCGCGTCAAGGAAGCGCATCCTGAGACCAGGATAGCGGTACTCGGGCCTGCAAAGGTTGCGTCACCTGAACTCGGCACCGATGAATCCGTCAAAGTGGTTCGTGAATTTCTGGCCGATGTGGAATCGGCGTGACCTTCGGCTTCGTTCGTAGCAGCAATTCGAGCCTGGATCAGCTTTCGGGGTACCCGTCAGTCTCCAGTGCGGACTGAACAGCAGCGATAAATCCGTCCACGTCGTGTTCGGTGACCTTACTGGTACACAATTCTTTCCATTCGCGCGACTCGAGTGCCTGCTCGAACCGTAACTGGTTTTCTTTACCGTCCCACACCAGGCGTTGCTTACGCCCATCCTTACTCAGATGCACCAGCCAACTGCCGAAAGCCCCTTGCGCTGCGATATAGTCCCTGACTTTAAACCCACATGATTCGCAAGCCTGCCGGATTGCTGCGGCAAAATCCTGATCCTGTTCCAGTCCTTTTTTTGGAGCACCGGCTTGACCCGGCTGACCCCCTAACCAAAAAACCGCTTTCTCTGACACCAGCACCCTCCGGGACTATTGCAACACCGCAGTTTCAGCGCGCCAGCTGCGGATCATAAACGCGACCTGCATGAATTACCCTATAAATTTCGCGAATATTCCTAATGTCTTCCAACGGATTGGCGTCGACTATCAGAATATCCGCCGCCAGACCCGGCGCAATCGATCCAAACACACTCGCCTGATCAAGCATCGCGGCCGCGTTCCGGGTAGCGCCATCCAGAGCCTGACGGGATGAAAGTCCCGCATCGACGTGCATGACGAGTTCCATCTGGAGCGCGATCCCAGGTAGAACGCCGGGAATGCCGGTATCGGTTCCGAGCACAATGGGCACACCCGCGTTAGCGACCCGCAGCAGATTTGCGCGCAGCACCGGCAACTGTTGCGCTGCAAATGCTATGTTGTCCAGCCGTGCCGTGCCGCCCTGTACGGCTGGCAAACGAAAAGCTTCGAGCATTGCCGGATCCAGGCGGTCATATTTGTCGAATTCCTCGAGCCGGTCGGCCCAGGCTGCATATCCGGCATTGGTATAAAACATTGTCAAGGTCGACATATAGCAAGTGCCGTGTTCCAGCATTGATTCGATCAACTCCGGACTGATCGGATCGCTGATAATTCCGTGCAGCAGGCAGTCGACACCGGCCGCTACCGCCTCGGCGGCCAGTTCCAGCACCGGCGCGTGGACAAAGGCTTTCATGCCAAGCCTGTGCGCCTCGTCGATGATGGCAGCCATGATCGCAGGGTCCAGCACTGCAAATGGTCGGGTGGTCGCCCAACTCATGTCGTCATACATCAGCTTCACAGCATCTGAGCCGGATGCGTGCATAGACTGAACCATGGTTCGGGCCTCGGAAGCGCTAAGCGGCTCATGCCCCCTTCCCCATCCCTTCGGTGCGGTAAATAGCCCGTTGGTCAGGAAAACGCGGGGAAAACTGTCGGGATCCTTGCTGATCTCATCGCGCAGCAGCTGATAGGCCGACCCGTGTACCGCCGGATCAAACACCGTAGTAATTCCCCAGGGCAGCATTTGCTGCAGAATTTGCGCGGGCTTGTCCCCCGGCACGAAGGTTCCGCTTCGCAAATGGTTGTGCATGTCAGCAAGGCCGGGCAGCAGATATTTCCCCTCGGCATTGATGACGCGTGCGTCGGACGGAATTTCAATTTCGCCGGCGACGGCCTGAATGATCCGATCTTGCACCAGCACGATCACGGGATCACCGCTCTCGGCGCCCGAGGTATCAACAAGCCGTGCGCCTAGAATAGCCAGCGGAGCCTCGGCCGAATCCTGCGCGGTGGCGTCGGCAGCGAGTATCGATAATGCGGCGAAGAATAAACCTGCGTGTTTCAATGGACGATCCTTTGCGCTGTGATTCCTTCAGCTTCTAATCTGATCATTCGCCCGCCGGGCTGCGGTAAATTCCATACGCATGCTAAACGAACACTGCGGGATCAACCATAGACCCAGAGCCTCAATCACCGCCTGACCCGCTGCTATCAAATCGGAAGGTGACGAGTATCATAGACGCGCGCTGGAGTCCGTGGAATGAAATTCATTTTTAAAACCATCAAACGCATTCTGCTTGGCATCGTAATTCTGCTCGTGGGCGGTCTCGCCGTAATGTTCATTTCCAATCCGCTCTTGACGCTTCGCATCTTGACCCTGGACCTGGGGCCAGTGGAGCAGGTCACCGGCGGCCAGATAATCGTTGTACCCACGGCGGCGAACGAAAGTCGGTCAATAAGCGAAACGGCGCTAGCCGCCGCCATCGCCTTTGGAGAGCAAAACGATTCTCATGCACTGATCGTTTATCACGATCAAGCCATACAGCTGGAGCATTACTTTCCTGGACACGATGCCGACAGTTTTTCGCCAACCCAGTCAATGCATAAATCCGTGCTGGCGATGCTGATCGGAATCGCGATTGAACAAGGGTATATCGCCTCAGTTGATGAACCGGCAGCAACATATTTAATGGAATGGGCCGACGATGCGCGGGCCGGGATCACGATAAGGCACATGCTGCAGCAAAATAGCGGCATCGATTTTCCGACTTTTGGATTTAATCCCCTGGGTGGATTTTTTCGATTGATATTTGGTCCGGATATAAAGCCGGTGGCGCTGAACCAACCTCTTGAGGTCGAACCCGGCTCGCGTTTCGACTACAACAGCGTCAATCCGCAAAACCTTGGCTTGATTGTCGAGCGTGCGACTGGAAAGCGCTATTCGCAATACCTTTCCGAGGCGTTGTGGCAGCGACTCGGTGTACCCGATGCAACGATCGTTCTGGACTCGGAAGAAAACCAAATGGCTCGAATGTTTTGCTGCCTGAACGCGACGGCGCGAAGTTGGCTGCACATTGGCCTGTTGCACCTGAATGAGGGTCGTATAGCCGGTCGGCAGCTTGTGCCGGTCGACTGGATGCGCCAGATTGTTATCGCCGGACAACACAACCCGAACTACGGTTATCTGACCTGGCTGGGTAATGAATTCGAGGAATACCGCTACTACAATCGGAAAACCACGGTACGAGTGTTCCAGTCGGAACCGTTCGCTGCCCCCGATGTAATCTATTTCGACGGGTTCGGAGGCCAACGGGTATACATTGTTCCGTCGCGTGGCCTGATCATAGTCAGGACCGGCGCGCTAGCCCCCGAAATGGACGACGCCTTTCTGCCAAACGTAATGATTCGCGGAATACTGAGCGACTCGGCCCAACCAAGCCGGTAGCGTAATCAAGGTTTAGCCAATCGCAGAAATTCGTTGCGGGTTTCCATCTGAGAACGAAAATGCCCGAGCATGCAGGATGTTGTCATCACGGAGTTCTGTTTCTCAACACCACGCATCATCATGCACATGTGCTGGGCCTCGATGACCACGCCGACGCCCTTCCCTTCGATGGCATTGCTGATGCAGTCGGCGATCTGCTTTGTCAATACTTCCTGAATCTGCAAGCGTCGCGCAAAAAAATCTACGATACGGGCAATCTTGGAAATCCCCAGCACTTTTCCAGCGGGTAGATAAGCAACGTGGCATTTTCCAATGAATGGAAGCATGTGATGCTCACACAGTGAATACATCTCGATGTTCCGGACGATCACCATTTCGTCGGTGTCCGAGGTGAAAACTGCCTGGTTGATCAACTCGTCGATGTTCTGCCGATATCCCTGCGTCAGGAATTCAAATGCCTGGGCCGCCCGTTCCGGTGTCCTGACCAGACCTTCCCTGTCGGGGTCTTCTCCAATCGCTTCGATGATTCGTCTGAAACTTTCTTCCATGTCGATAATTCTTATCTCGTTTACAAAGCTGCGGGATATGCCAGACTAAATTGTGGCGCGCGGGTTGGAAACCGAAAGCGGCGTGAGGGTGTTCGATAGCATACCCTGATTCTACCGGCCTTACGGCGCAGCCGAATAATCCGATCGATCAATCACCCGTTCCAGTTGCCGAGATATCCTGCAAGGCCCACTCGATGGCTTCGATATGCTGAGCAACCGCGGCTACGGTTGGCCCGTCGAACAGCCGTCGCAGCGGCAAGCCTACCTGCATCGAATCTGAAACCCGCGACATCAACTGGGTGGCCAGCAACGAATGGCCGCCGAGGTCGAAGAAGTCGTCGTGCACACCGACCTTGGTGACCCCCAGCAACTCGGCCCAGATCCCCACCAGGGTGTGTTCCACCGGGGTGCGCGGGGCCACG
>JAUWKW010000236.1 GCA_030614035.1 Chromatiales bacterium
CGATCAACCGGTCAAATATGTCGTTTACTCGCATTCCCATTGGGACCACGTTAGTGGTGGCTCAATATTCAAAGAAGAGGGCGCGACCTTTATCAGCCAGGAAAACTGTGTGCTGAACCGTCACTGGTCGCCAAACCCAGAGGTCGTGACCCCCGATGTAACGTTTAGCGATAGTTATGCCCTGACGCTCGGTGATCGGACCATCGAACTGCATCACTTTGGACCGATACATGACAACTGTATGTCTGTCATGCTAGTCAGGCCGGCGAACTTGCTCTTCATTGTCGACATCGTTACTCCACCAACCGGCCGTTACATGCCGTTCGACCCGATCCCCGATCCTGACATGCATCTGGGAAATGCGGTGCCATACCTGCAAAGCGTCGAAGCTCTTGCTGAACGCAATGGAATCGACACGATTATCGGTGGCCATCTGGTGATAGCACCTGACGCTAACGGCAATATGATTGCATATCCGTCAACCGGGCCAATTCTCGCAGTGACCGAACGGCGTCAGTACTACGAACAACTGCTGGCCGTCGTTAAGGCGAAGCTGGATACCGGAGCACCCATTCTGTTTGTGCACGAGCAGATTGACCTGGAGCCGTTCAGAGATTTGAGAGGGTTCGACGAAGCAAAACTGCGCTTGTACCTGCAGCGGGCCGCTTATTTCTACATTTTGGGCCGCTGATAAAGAGAGGCTGACTGGATCAGAATGATTGAGGTTGCGAGCATACGCGCATTCATCACGACGCGTCTTTCGCCATTACCGTTGTTATGCCCTCAGGCGCTCGTCAGCGTTACGCCAAACTCGGATTGAAATACCCGCTGCAATTCAACGAACTCGTGCCCTATGCGCAGCACTTTGAACATTTCGAAATCGATGATGCTGCTCGAGTAACCCTGATCGTTATCGTATTTCGACACCCCGTAGTCGAATGAGATATCTGCTGCGGATAAAACCGGTGGGTCGATATCATTGAGCCGGTACTTACTACCGGTCAGCGAGGTATTTGCTGAGGAGCCGAACACACCCATCGCGCGAGCTTCGGACTGCCGCGCAATTTCGTCGTGGAATTGCCCGGCGTTGATCAGCATGTCCAGCGTGCCAGCTTTGCTGGATGATTGCAGCACGAACGGGTCAGCTCCGGACAGCAGCGGGTGGTCCGGGCGAAAAGGTGCTACGACGGAAAACGGTAGTCCAGCCTGACTCACCAGGAATTTCACCATCGCGTGCTTTTCCTCTTCCATGACATGGATCGCACGGCTGAGTGATGAACTTCCGAACATTCCGCAAGGCTTTTCATACGAACGCTCCTTAGCGTCAAAAATCCGGCGCACACCGGCCGGCGTCGCCGCTACTATCGCGTAAGCCACGTCCAGTGGCACGATTGCGACGCCTTCTTCGGCAATCGTATCCATTACGGCAGCGACATCTCTGCTGAGTTGGTTCTGCGGGACCGGATCAGCTGTGCTGCGGTTCATGTGATTCCAGGTATTCCATGACCTCCGCCATCGTCGTGACATCTGCATATCGGCGGTCGACATCTGCCAGGTTTTGACGGTGCGGCCCTTCGTCCGCATCGCCCACGCAGTCCTCCGGCACGATAACGCGAAAGCCATACGAAAAAGCGTCGTTGACGGTAGCCCTGATACAGCCACTGGTCGTGCAGCCGGTAATAATGGTGGTGTCGACCTGGTGCTTGGCCAGGAAAGTAATCAGTGGAGTGTGAAAGAACATTGACGGCGCGTTTTTGCAAAACGTGAAGTCGTAGTTGGGATCGTGCACGCGCGGGTCAAGCGCGTTCGACGGGTCACCATAGAAAAAATGATCATGTACGTCCGCAATTTTCCAGCGCGGCATATCGGCTTCGCCCCCATAGGCCGTGTAGCATTTGGCGACCGGGACGCGTTTACTGCGGGCAAGCTTCAGCAACTCAGCAGTTTTTTGGGTAGCCTTTTCGACCATCGGTAATCCGCCAAGCGGGTACGCAGGATCCGTGAAGGCCAGATGCAGATCCACTACCAGAATGGCTGGTCGCTGCCCAAAGCCGACACGCCAAATGTCGTAGCCAACTTCGCGGTACTTGTCACTCATGCACAGGCCCTCGTCCGCCAGTGGTTGTCATCAGCCGGGTCGGCTGGGGATTCAACGCGGCCAGTCTATGCTGCCTTGACGTCAGTTGAATAATGCCATCAGTCCAGCTGTCTATGCGAGGGCGGGGCCAGACTTGCATTGTCAGGACGGTGGCGGCCAGCCCGGAAGTCGCTGCAGGCGGGTATCAGTTATGATCGAGCTGGCGCCTGCCTTCAGCTACAGCGCCAATGACAACGGAGACGGCAAGGCACAATGTCGCGTGCACCGACGATCATTGAACTGCTGAATCGTGGAGCAGACACCGCCGCGGCGATCTCGGCACCGGGGCGCCGGTCGCTGTCCTACGCCGGATTGCGGGGTCAGGTCGAATATACAGGTATCGCGCTGCATGATCTGGGGGTCGGGCGCAATGATCCGGTAGCGATTGTTTTGCCCAATGGTCCGGAGATGGCCAGCGCTTTTGTCAGCATTGCAGCTAGTGCAACTGCCGCCCCGCTAAATCCGGGTTACCGTGAAAACGAATTCGAGTTCTTTCTAGGTGATTTACAGGCTCGATTGCTCGTTGTTCAGCAGGGCGTCGAGACGCCGGCACAGCAAGTGGCAGAACGCCGCGGGATTCCGGTAGCGTACCTTAGTTTTAGTCCGGACGAACCAGCGGGCCGGTTCGAACTTAACGGTGGTTCCACGGCGGCCAACGGCGATGGTTCCGCCAACTGCGACGACATAGCGTTGGTGCTACATACCTCGGGGACGACGTCTCGGCCCAAAATCGTGCCGCTGACCCATCAGAATGTTTGCGATTCAGCTGAAAACATTTCTAACAGCCTTGCGCTGAGCCCCACCGACTGCTGTCTGAATATCATGCCTTTGTTTCACATTCACGGCCTGGTTGCAGTCGTGCTGAGTTGAATGAACGTTGGCGCGAGTATTTTCTGCACGCCCGGGTTTGATGCATTGCGGTTTTATACATGGATGAAAGAAGTCAAGCCGACCTGGTATTCCGGCGTCCCGGCGATGCACCAGGCAATTCTGTCGCGTGCCGCACGTAATCAGAATGTTGTCGATTCCGTCCGCCTGCGATTGATCAGGTCATCGTCTGCGTCTTTGCCACCACAGCTG
>JAUWKW010000012.1 GCA_030614035.1 Chromatiales bacterium
TTGTTCAACAGGCATCTTCACCGGGAAGGCAATATGGTCCGAATATTTTCGGATCAGCGTTCGCAGTCGATACGGATCGGCGAATTCCTGCTCATCTTTTCGCAGATGCAATAACACGCGGGTGCCGCGGTCGGCAATTTCAACCGGCTCAATCGTAAACTCACCCTCACCGTCGGACTCCCAGCGAACGCCGTCGGTCGGAGACAGGCCGGCACGTCGTGAATACACTTCCACGCGATCAGCAACAATAAACGATGAATAGAACCCCACACCAAATTCACCGATAAGTGCAGCATCTTTTCGCTGATCGCCGGTCAACTCGTTCAAAAACTCGGCGGTTCCGGATCGGGCGATAGTCCCGAGCTGTTCCACTACGTCGTCGCGCGACATGCCTATGCCATTATCGGTAACACTTATCGTGCCGGCATCTTTGTCAAAATCGACGCGGATCTTGAACTCGGGATTGTTTTCGAGTAAATCCGGGTTAGAGATTCCCTCGAACCGAAGTTTGTCGGCAGCATCTGAAGCGTTGGAAATCAATTCCCGCAGGAAGATTTCCTTGTTGCTATAGAGTGAGTGGATCATAAGGTGAAGCAACTGCTTCACCTCGGCCTGAAACCCCAATGTCTGCTTGTCGGACTTTCTGCCCTTGTTAGTCGTTTTGGCCTTCTTGGATGTCTTGGTCTTCTTGGACTTCGTAGTCATGGTCGTTTGTCAGTATCACACCGGTTTACACAGTAAGCCTATCTATGGGGCTTCCTGAGGTAGATTTCAAGCGGGTGGGCCACGCCGCAAACCAGCTGGCGCAACGCACCATGGAATGGCCTGGAGAACGATGATTATTGGATTCCGCGTCCGGCCACCGCCGGCCGCGATTATACGGTGGGCCCCGAAAGCTCACCACACAGAATTCGACCGATTTTCTTTACCCGAACGAACCCTATACCCGATCCGGGCATTATGTCCGGGCGCCGAATCCGTTTCGTCAGGCGCCAGAGCGGCGCCGGCGGTCCGAGCTGGTGGACCGGCGGTCTGAGAGCGGCAAGCGCCGATCCGGGTATGCCACGTACAAATTCGGTGACTCACCCGACTCGTCCGCTGATTCAGAGAATTCGGTCTCGGGAATAAACCCCATTCGCGCCCTTACACTGTTTAATGCAGACTCGATCCACGCACGGCGCTGGATCGTGCCCTCATTCGTGATAATCGTATCGCTATGTTTTGCATCTGACATAGTCTTGCGCCGGTTTTGCCCACTAACTGCTGAATGAAGATCCACTATAGCGATTCCCTGAACCAATAGCCGTGAAAAACGTCACAACCCGCGTCTATTCGATACCGCGATCAGTATTCGTTAAGAAACTATGAATCTGTATCTATCGACAGGCCAACGAACGCTTCTGTTGACGGTAATGTCGCCGGACTTAAGTAAACAACCGGATCGGATTTAGGACTGTTCTTCTTCGTCCCAGTTACGGCGAATTTTCTCTGCCCAACTTCGATAGCCTTTCCAGCTAAACAGTGCCGGGTCAGGCAATGTGCGGCGCTTCTCCGGTGCCTGCACTTTGGTCAGCCAATTTCGGTAAGCATCCCAGCTACCGACGTTCTTGCTGTCTCCGCTACCTATACCGGCATTTCGGCGTTCTTTTAGCGCCGTATCGTAGCCCGGTTGTCCATGGACACGCGAGAGCTTTTTTTCGTAACCGCCGGACATCTGCTTGAGATGCCGTGGTGTCTTTACGTCGCTCATCTGGACAATTCCCTTCCTCTAAGTTCAGGCGAAAGCTTACGCAGCTAAGTGCAATATCGCTAGGAACTGCATCACAGGGGAATTGATTTAACAGCCTTATTATTCAATAGGTTACGGCCATTTAACGTATTGTCTAAGTGACAATTCGGTAGCATGCTTCGTATGGTTTTCCTGGCAGGCGCATGCGTTGTTGTTCGACGAAAGACGCTAGCAATGCATCCAACTTTTTCATAAGTCCCCGTTCACCATAAATCTCAAACGGGCCGTGTGCCTCAATAGCTCGCGCACCTTCATCGCGTATGTTTCCCGCCACCAGGCCGGAAAACGCGCGTCGCAGGTTAACCGCCAGTGTATGGGCATCCTGATCGAGATTTAGCTCCAGAGCGGCCATATTCTCATGCGTTACTTCGAATCGGCGCTGAAATTCCGGATCTATTGTTAAATGCCAGTTAAAGAAAAAGGCATCTTGGTGTTGTCGGCGAAATTTACGCACCTCTTCTATGCCACTTTTCACCGTCACCGCCACATTGTTTGGTTCACCAAGTATTATCTGGTAGCGTTGTTGCGCTTTTTCGCCAAGCACAGTGGCAATGAACTTGTCTATACGCTGAAAATAACCGGCACTTTCTGGCGGGCCTGCGAAAACCAATGGTAGGGGAATGTCCTGATTTTCCGGATGCATCAGGATTCCGAGCAGGTAGAGAATCTCCTCCATCGTGCCGACGCCGCCGGGAAACACGACTATCGCATGAGAGATTCGAACAAAGGCTTCGAGGCGCTTCTCCATGTCCGGCATGATCACGAGTTGGTTGACGATCGGATTGGGGGGTTCAGCGGCAATGATGCCGGGCTCAGTTACCCCGATATATCGGCCGTCGGACACACGTTGTTTGGAGTGACCAATTGCAGCACCCTTCATCGGCCCCTTCATCGAGCCCGGTCCGCAACCGGTGCATACATCGAACTGGCGCAGACCAAGCTGGTAGCCGACCTCTTTGCAGTACTCGTACTCCTCCCTGCCGATTGAATGCCCGCCCCAGCACACCACCAGATCCGGCTCTGCGCCGGAACTCAGGACCCCGGCATTGCGCAATATCTCAAAGACTTGATTGGTCACCCCGTGCCCGGAATCAGGGCCACCTGTGAAGGTTTGGGTCTCAATAAACGCGATGTCTCGCAATACAGCAAACAGCAATTCACGAATTCCGCGAATCATCTTGCCGTCGACAAAAGCTTTTTCTGGAGAGTTCTTCAAAGACAAGGTTACGCCATAATCCTGTTGATTAATGCCGATATCGAAGTCCTGATATTGCTCCAGCACCTCGCGAGCGCTGTCCGTTGCGCTACCCGAGTTCAGCACCGCCAACGCGCACCTTCTTAACAACTCATGCTTTCCACCAACCCCGGTTTCACGCAGCCGTTCGACCTCCTGGTGCGACAAAACCTCGAGGCTGCCTTCCGGCATTACCTCGACCAACACGTCGGACATATTATTCACCAGGCTATTTTGCACGAATTAATCAGCCGTTTAGCGAGACCGGAGCACTTGTATGCCCTCGCTCGCTGCGGCCCAGCACCGCTGACCTGAAATCCGTTGAGGGGCCCATCCGTTGCCGGACCACGGCAGTGGCAGTGCCGGGACGGAGCTTAGGGCACTATGTATATAGGAGTTTTGGGGGTCGTCATCCGCCAGAGATCCATCATGTCTGCATTCGACAACGCGATGCAGCCGTTGGTCCAGTCGTAATTGCCATAGTAAGCCTTGGAATAACGAGGCCTGTTTGGCTGACCGTGAATCATGATTTGACCGCCTGGCGATACACCTGACTGCGCAGCACGCTCCTCATCGAGTCTGTTCGGGTACGAAATCTGGATCGACATAAAATAATCGCTGTCTGCGTTTCGCTCGGTCAACTCATAGCGTCCCTCGGGAGTCCTGAAATCTCCCTCCTGCATCTTGTCACCATCGGGAATCAGGCCGAGAGAGATTTTGAAGGACTTGAGAACCTGCCCTCCTGTGACGAGATAAATTTTCCGCTCAGCCTTTTTTACGATCACGGCATCCGCGAACCTTATTTCTGCGGCTGACAGGTTCTGAGCGCACACCGCAATCACAACGGCAGCAGTTATACGAGCGAACACACTGGCATTTCTAACGTAACCACCCCAGCCGGTTCTACTGGTCGGTGTTTTGGCTTTTGTCACTGATCGATCCTTCCCTGGCTTCGATACGATACTGATGTGTTACGAGGCCTCGGCAAGAGAACTGCGTGGAGATGAATCCATTTCAATTCGCTCAATTTGCGGAAACACTACCTGCATGCCGGGCTTCACACGTCCGATATCGAGGTCTGGATTGTACTGTCGAAGCAGCCAGACCGGGACTTTGTAGCGTTGTCGCGTCAAATCCCAGACCGACTCCCCTCTGCGCAAGTTGTGGGCGGTTGTTTCCGTAATACGGTATCGAACAAAGAATGCTTCCTGAATCTCCCGATGATGGGCGATTCTGCGGGCCATGAAAGTTTCTCGGTTCACTTCGGAGAAACTGAGTCGCAAGCGATGGCCGATAACCAAAGGCTGTCTGAATGAGTAACCGTTCAAATCCCGAAGTTGCTGTGTGCGTATCTCCAGCCAATCGGCGTAATGCCCCAAAGTCTCTGCCGCCTGTACCTCTATGGTGCCGTCATCGGCCACAACATAGTCGCTGGGATCGGCCAGCAGAACATCGCCTATCGGAGCTTCCTCTCCAATCGGCGTAACTCCAACGTCAATCTCTTCGATAATCGATTCATTCAGAACGATGGCAGCCGTGACCATCGGTTGAGTCTCGATTTCGATGACACCAACGACAAGCGGCTCAGACATTTCTTCGTATACAACGTCACGAGCCACGAGCGGCACCGGTTCTGCAGGCTCTGGCGCAAGCACAGCGGATTCTGCAGGCTCTGGCGCAACCATCGCGGACACTTCCGGTCCACGCAGTCGTAGCACCTGCCCGGCGTATATCCGATTCCGATTGCTCAGTGAGTTCAGCGCGACGAGGTCTCTTTCCTTCATACCGGCGCGCGTGGCTATCTTGCTAATCGAGTCCCCATTGCGCACGACGTAGGTTTCGACGCCGGCGCCAATGGTTTGTCCGGTGTATGGCAGGCGCAAAGTCTGACCTGATCTGATTCTATGCCTGCTCCTCAGGCCATTGAGCGAGACCAATTCCTGAATGCTTGTGTCATACCGTGCGGCAATCACCGAGAGGCTCTCCCCCCGCTGCACCTTGTGATAAAGGTCGGGCGTCTGCCCGTTGAAGCGCTTGTTGTCGGGTATCGCAGCAAATACCCGGGTCGCGCCGGTGCTAACGGCATACTCCGGAAGCCTTAGTCGAAATCCCTTCGGAATATATTTTGTCCCGTCCCATACCGAGGGCATAAGCGCGGGATTGTATGACCGCAGCTCTGACGCGGTTAAGCGAAATGCTATCTGCAGAGTAGTGGCCGCAACATAGTCAGGAGTTTTGACCAGAATGTCTTTGCCCGGCGCGTCCAGGGACAGCGGACCGAAATAGCGCTCCGCATTCTGATCGATTTCGAGAGCTGCAAGAAAGGCAACGTAGAAATTCCGCGATGCAAATCCGAACGTCCGCCCATCATAGTTTCGAATAATATCTTCAATGTCGTTGGTGCCCAGCTTCTTCACGGCCCTGCGCATCCCAGAGACACCGTGGTTGTAGGCGGTGATAGCAAGCGGCCATGATTCCAGAATGGAGTAGTTATAAGCGAGTAGCTTGGCGGCCGCTTCGCTGGACAGGAATGGATCTCGACGCTCATCAACCACATGGTCGATTTGCATAAATCGCTGGCCCGTCGAGCGCGTAAATTGCCATAGGCCGGAAGCGCCCACATGCGAGCGCGCCTCGGGATTAAATGAAGATTCTACGTGAGGCAAAGCAACCAACTCAGTTGGGACACCAGAAGCTTGCAGACTCGCAACAATGTGAGGCTTCCAGGCTCCGGAACGCACCATTCCATCGTGAAATCGGTCGGCTAATCCCTGCTGGAAACGGATTCGCCGTGCCGCCTGCTGCAAATCGTCACTGGAAACATTCGCAGGCCACATAGCCAACACGCGTTGTTGCTCTCGATTGAGATTCGAGCGCGAATTCTGGGCAAGCTCATTCAACAGCTTCCGGTATTTTCCGCGAACCTGGTCCGCGATGCGTCGCCGCCCGGATGGACTGGTGCCAGGTGGAATTTGCGCAACCTCGTAAACAACTCCGAGATAACGGCTGTCATGCACCAATGCCTCAGTCGACGGAACCTCGGCAAAGATCCGCTTCCAGAACGTTATTTCCGTTTGCAGGCCTGCAGGGCTGGGCAGCAGGTCCGACGCAACTGCCGGGGTCGTCAGTAAGACCATTAAGGCAGCAAGAATTCTGACGGGTTTCAAAGCCATCTCAGTCGGATTCTCGGGTCCCTACTCCGTGTTTTTTGGCACAGCCCGGGGCACTGCCCAGGGCTGTCAGATCAGTCCATCGATACTATTAAGCCGGTATGCCGAGCATACTTCGGGAATTCAACCAGCGAGGGCGACGCATTTCACATAATGGACACGCAATTACGGCATTTTTTGTGCCGCCGCCACGGGAAAGCCCGACCCTGGTCCGCTACCCCGCCCGGTGCCAGTTTAGCTTGCCACGCAAATGTCTCTTATTTTGAGCGTATCTGCAAGAATATCTCTATATTCTGTAGACTTACGGCAGCTTTTTGTCAGTCAAAGTATGCCAAAAATTGTTATCGTCCGCGAGCACAGGCAACCAACGCCGGGGCATACACTGGTATATCCGTTCGGGGCGCGGAAACGGGCCAAGCCGGAGGACATTATGTTACAAAGCCTGCGCCGTTGGGGCCTCGCGCGACGGTCACTGCGCTCACTTCGGCGCTTGATGGCAATCGTCGCCGGAAAGTCCGGCCGGTCGTCAAACGCGTCGGGCCGTACCAAGCGGACTGTATGTCATGGATGACGCTGTTACGCCGCTGTTTCACTTCTGGCAGCCCCGATACTGGCCCATCTGGCTCGGCGTTGGAATGCTGCGCCTGGTTGTCATGCTGCCACGCCGCGGCCAGTTGTGGGTCGCTCGCCGCATCGGCGGTATTCTACGAGTGGTTTTACCGAAGCGCCGCCATATTGCCCAGGCCAATCTTGCACTTTGCTTCCCAGAGCTCAACGCTACCGAGCAACGCAATTTACTGCGGCGCCATTTTGATGCGCTGGGCATGTTCGTTCTTGAGCTTGCGCTGGCGTGGTGGGCGACCGACAGCGAACTGGATGGCTTAATTCAAGTCAACGGCATCGAGCACGTGCACGCTGCGCTTGAACAAGGCTGTGGCGTGCTGCTGCTCAGCGGTCATTTCACGTGCAACGAAATCGCCGCCAGGGGGCTATGTTCAATGCTGCCGCCATTGGGAGCGATGTACAGACCGAGCGGCAATCCCCTGGTTGACCAACTGATTCGGCGCTGTCGCAACCGGTCAGCTACCTACCTGATCGCCAAAGACAGGATCCGTGAGCTGGTGCGTGCCCTGCGCGGCAACATCATCGTCTGGTATTCGCCGGATCAGGCCTACAGCGGCAAAAACAGCGTCATCGCGCCGTTCTTCGGCGAGGCCGCTATGACCAGCCCGGCAACGAGTCAGATAGCGCGCATCAGCGGGGCTGCGATCGTTCCATGCTTGCCCCGCCGACTGGAAGACGGGTCGGGCTATATCGTGGACCTGTTGCCCGCTCTCGAGAACTTTCCCGGCGATGACCCGGCTGCTGATGCAGCTCGGATAAACCGCCTACTAGAAGATCAAATTCGAAAGGCGCCAGATCAATACTACTGGGTGCACCGCCGATTCAAAGGCCGACCGGCCGAGTACAGCGATCCTTACTCTGATTGAGGCACGGTAGCGGAGTTTTGCCGATAACCAGCCAATAGAGACTGCCACTGGCCAGGCCCAAAAATTATTTCGCTGCTATCGCGAATCTTGCGCAGCGATCTTTGCAAGCGAACTAAGTTGCTATCACGCCATCGGCCCGCCGATCGCATTATTCGCCCGCGATCGAAATCCAGAATGTATACGCCATCTGCCGCATCAACCTGAATGTTGTGGGCACTAAGGTCTGCATGAAAGACCCGCGCTGCATGGAAACGCCCAATGCAGCTTCCGACTGCGTGCCATAGTTCGTCATCGATCCCGTCCTGCTGTAGCCGGCTAGAGAATGGCACGACTCCGGGCAAGCGTTGGGTAATCAGGTCCGCCGAATAGAAATTCCCATGTTTAACACTACGGGCAGCTACGGGCACCGGAGCAGGTAACTCTAGTTTCTGCAAATTGCGCAGAAGACTCCATTCCCGGAACGGACGACTGGACTCCCAGCCCGTCCAGAGAAATCGATCCCGCAGCATTTTCATTACCCTGCCACCGCGGTGATAGTGCCTCAGAACCCATTCCTGTTCGTCATGCTGAACGAACAGGGTTGTACCTCTCCCGCCAGCGACACCGGGCACCGGAACGGCTGAGTTCCAGCTCAGTGGATCGAATAACTCCTCGCTGATTTGGTCGACTAGAGAATCATCGTATACGATCACGCTCTCCCCAAGTTTCTCGGTACGTTCTGCCACCTACGTATGTCCCTCTCGATTCAATCACCACCGGAATCAATTTGCGTTATCCGGCTTTCTGCAATTGGGGATTGCTGCCACACATTGCCCGTCATCAGAACCATACAGACGGCCTGGCCGGAAACCCGAATCACGTGGGTCATAGGCGAAACCGAATTCGGTTTGATGAATGGTATGGACGGCGTCGATTTTATCATTTTCGACAAACGCCGCAGCATTCAGAGCTTGCGGGAGATCAAGGCGGGAATGCGGGACAAGAAATTTCCGTTATTGCTCCACATGCACGCTTCCATGCGCGCTAATTTCGTTAGCCGCACAATCCCGGCAGACATTCGTATCGGTTTCGATAAACAGCGAGCAAGAGACTACCAATGGATGTTTACGAATCAGCGAATTCCCTGGCGCCCGGAACAACATGTAATGGACGGGTTGTTCGGTTTTGCCGAGTATCTCGGCCTGACAGAACCCGTCCTGCGATGGGATATCCCGATTCCGGATGCTGACCGCCAGTTTGCGAGTGATGCAGTCGGGAAAGCAAAGTCGATCTTAGCCATCAGCCCATGTACCAGTCAAAGGTTTCGAAATTATCGTAACTGGAGCGCCGAAAATTTTGCAGCTGTCGCCCAATATGCGCATCAGACTTATGGCGCCGAGATTGTCCTGACCGGAGCAGCGACACGAATCGAGCAGGAATACGGCGCGGCGATAACTGCCGAGGCCGGCGTGCCGGTAAATAACCTGATCGGCAAGACGAACCTGAAACAGCTTCTGGCGATTCTTGACCGAGCCGATTTACTGATTTGTCCCGATTCCGGTCCCGCACACATGGCAACCACGGTCCGCACGCCAGTTATCGGCCTTTTTGCTACCTCCAACACGGGGCGCACCGGTCCGTATAATTCGCAGGATCTTGTCGTCGACCGCTACCCGGAGGCAGTTAACCGGGAATTTGGCAAACCGGTGAGTTCCCTGCGCTGGGGGCAGCGGGTACGCGACCCGGATGCCATGGACCTGATAGGCACACAGGACGTCACGGCAAAGATTGACATGGTTCTCCGTTCGGATAGTCTGTCTGGCAATAGTGATTAAGAGGCTGTAAGCAAGACAACAGCCTTAGTCAACGCGCAAAAAGGGGCGCTCAGACGCCACCATGTCTCCCGACTCGACGATGCTGGAAACTTTCAGTCAATCACGGCTTCAGGCAGCGGGTCCACACGAAATGTCGGACGCGCTGGAAAACGCCAAAATCGTATATTTTCCTGAATGCCCCGTTGAACTGCCTGATGCCACTGATCTGGATAATCTCCGGGAACAACTGCCCGAACAGCTAGAGCGAAAAAATGCCAGCTACTATCCGCAAAGCGATCAGGTCCGTGGCTTACGGAAAGGTACGTCACTCCAAACCCTTTCACGCCGCGTGTTGAAGCATCACAGCAGCGTGGTAAGTGACTTCCTCAATCAAGCAATGCCAGATTTGTTTCGCGACGTCAGAATCGGTACGAGCAGCTTTCGCCCTCTCGAGGAGCGCGGGCGAAATCTGAAACCGCACGCAAGCAACGAATTGATCCACGTCGACGCCGGTGCTTATGGAGCAACCAATGGAGACCGAATTCTCCGCTTCTTCGTAAACGTCAACCCCGCCGTTGACCGAGTCTGGGCAAGCAAGGGTAGTTTTCGGCAGCTATTCGAGGAATACGGCGAGCAAGCCGGTCTGAGCGGCACAGGAAATGACTTGGGGCACCTTGACAAAAGCGCGATGGGCAAATTGCGCACTTCGATTCTGAAGGGACTAAGTCACCTTGGCGTGCCGCAAGCGACAGTCATCGACAGCAGTCCTTATGACCGCGCGATGCGCAGGTTTCATAACTTCATGAAAGATTCCCCCGAATTCCAACATGACCTTACCAGTCGCCAGGAGTATAGATTCCCGCCGTATTCGGCGTGGATGGTACTAACCGACGCCGTCAGTCATGCTTGCCTGTCGGGAAGGCACGCGCTGACCCTGACCTGTTTGGTTCCACTGGGTAATTGCCGGCATCCGGAATTGGCGCCGTTTAATATTCTTCGCCAGACGTCATAAGCGCCGCTTCGACGGCGGCCGCAACGGCGGCCGGGCTGATGTCATTCATGCACCGGAAGTGCCCGAGTGGGCATACACGCTCGAAGCAGGGACTGCAATCCAATCCGAGATATTGAATCGTCTTGTGCTCCGTCAGGGGCGGGGTGAATTCCGGGCTCGTGGATCCATAGACTGCCACCACGTAATTCGCAGTGGCCGCAGCAACATGCATAAGCCCGGAATCGTTAGTCACGGTCACAGCGGCCATAGACAGTAAGTCCACCGTATCTTCGAGGCGAGTGAGTCCACACAAATTGTGGATCTCAGATGCATTTTCTCCCTGGATCAATTCGCCGGCAGCCCGGTCCTGCTCTCCGCCGAGGACCCAGACCGGTCGCCCCTGTGCTCGCACCTGGCGTGCCAGTTCGGAGTAATGCTCCAGCGGCCAGCACTTGGCAGGCCCGAACGAAGCGCCGGGCATCAGGGCCACCGGGGCAGGGTCAGTCGTCAAGTTAAGACGCTGCAACAATTCCGCACGGTTTGTCTCATCGACGCGCAGGGCGGGTAATGGTGGCGGGGGCAGCGACTCGCCGGACTCTACCCCGAGGGCAAGAAAGCGTTTCACTGTTTGATCGAGGTACGCCTTATCCAGGGGTCGGATATCGGTAAGCAAACCGTAGCGCCACTCGCCTCTGAATCCGGTTCTGACCGGTATTCGGGCGAGAAACGGTACCAGCGCAGATTTAAATGAGCGAGGCATGACAATCGCTCGCTGGTACTGTTCGTCCCGCAATCGGCGACCGAGCGCGAAACGCTTGGCCAGCGCAAGTTCGCCGTGGCCAGCGGGCATCGTTATGGAACTGTGCACCTCGGGCATGCGGGCAAGTAACGCCTCTGACCAAGCCGGAGCAAGCACGTCGATCCTGATTTCCGGTTCACGTCGCTTAAGCAGTTTGAAGAGCGACTGGGCCATGACCATATCGCCAATCCAGGACGGTCCAACCACCAGCAGTTTCTGCGCATTCAGCATTGAGTCTGGCCGCAACGGCGTTTCCGGGAAACCAACCTCTCCAACATCGCCCCGGGCCGTCCAGGCAAATCGCCTACGCGACAGGGTGTCGCGATCCGCTCGCTTGAAAATCGAGATACCGTCGAACGCCTTCGTCGATATTCACAAACTGGTTGCTATAGCCTAACTTTCTGAGCCCGCTGATGTCCGCGCATGTATAACTCTGGTAACTGCCAACGAGGCTTTCTGGAAAGGGGATATATTGAATTCCACCACGCTCATGCCAGGCTATTACCGCGCGGGCCACTGCATTGAACGTCGTGCATTCCCCTGTACCCAAGTTGTAAATCCCCGAGTGGGCGCTGTTTTTTAGAAACCACAGATTCACATCCACTACATCGTCAACATAAATGAAATCGCGTACTTGCTCGCCGTCAGCATAACCGTCGCTGCCCTCAAAAAGCCGGACATCGTCACCGCTGAGTAGCTGCTGGTTGAAATGATAAATGACGCTGGACATACCGCCCTTGTGCTGCTCGCGAGGACCATACACGTTGAAATATCGCAGCCCGACGATCTGTGATTTAGCTGCGCCCAGCCGGCGGCGTACGTATTGATCAAACAGAAGCTTGGAATAAGCATAGACGTTGATCGGATGCTCACACTCGGGGCTCACACGAAACTCCCGTCCGCTACCATATACCGAGGCGGACGACGCATATATGAAAGGTATCTGACGGGCGACGCAAAAATGCGACAGGATTTTCGAATATTCGAAGTTTAGCCGCATCATGTAGCGACCATCCCATTCGGTCGTGTCTGTGCAGGCTCCCTGGTGAAATACGGCATCGATTGAACCGTAAGCGTCTTGTTCCGATTGAACGACAGCTAGAAAATCTTCGAGATCAACGTAATCGGCTATTTCACAATCCGCGAGATTTGTAACTTTGTGTCCATCGGTAAGATCATCGACAACAATGATGTCTTTCTCGCCAATCCGGTTTAGCCCCTTGACGAGGCTGCTGCCTATAAAGCCAGCACCGCCAGTGACAATGATCATCCGGTTACCTCTGCCATTTTTGATTCAGTCAACCGAATTCGTGGTTCGCTTTGAGCCGATTTCCGCTAGTCGCCGGAAACGCCATCGATCAGAGCGTAACTTGCGCCACAGTAGGGACATTTGGCTTGACCGCTTTCCTCGATCGGCAAGTAAACCTTAGGGTGCGAATTCCACAGATACATGCCCGGCATTGGACAGGAAAGAGGCACATCCTCGCGCCGGACCTTGTAATGATTCTCGGCGTTTGGCTGAATCAGCTGCTCCGTGCCGTCGCCCGACGTTTCTCGCACCTCTGGATTCCTTTTGTAAGGGGAATGTGGGATCGGCATTATATCAATCGACCTGACGAGTTATGTCCCCGTAACTATGAGGACAACACTACCGCTGAAAAGGAGCCGTCCTGACCGGGCATAGGGTGTTTAGCACAGCTGGGGCAAAAAAAAGCCCCACCAAAAGGCGGGGCTCGTAAGGGATTATCGGATGGCTTACATCATGCCGCCCATATCGGGCATCGGTGCAGAAGGTACATCATCCTTGGGGAGTTCCGAGACCATCGCCTCCGTTGTCAGCAACAAGCCAGCAACCGACGAGGCATTCTGCAGAGCAAAACGCGTGACCTTGGTCGGATCGATGATGCCCATTGCCACCATGTCACCGTATTCCGAAGTCGCGGCATTGAAGCCATAATCGCCTTCGCCCTCGCTGACCTGATTAAGGACCACGGACGCATCGCCTCCAGCATTGGCAACGATCTGACGCAGCGGCTCTTCCAGCGCGCGGCGCAGAATATTGATGCCAACATTCTGATCGTCATTGGCTCCTTTGAGCTTTGCCAATACACTCTGGGCGCGAATATAAGCAACGCCGCCACCAGCGACAACCCCCTCTTCGACCGCGGCGCGCGTTGCGTGCAGCGCATCCTCGACACGGGCCTTCTTT
>JAUWKW010000091.1 GCA_030614035.1 Chromatiales bacterium
CGGCGTAATAACGCAGAAAATCGGAACCCGCCTTGCGGACACAATATGCGGCAATCCCGACGGGCATGCCGTTGTCCAGCACTTCCAACTCGGAAAAAAGCTCCATATTCGCGTCGATTGCGTCGGCGAATTTCAGCAACAGCCGCGTTCGATCGTGTGAATTGATCTTGGACCACTCGCCCTTGAATGCCGCGCGCGCTGCTGCAACGGCTTGGTCGACGTCGCTCTCGGCGGCGACTGCAGTCGTCGTGAGCTGTGCCTCCGTCGCTGGATCGAAAACGACGTTGCGTTCGCTGGACGATGAGCGCTGCCAGCGCCCGTTGATGAAAAGTTTGTGATCCTGATCCAGGAATTCCCGGGTTGCGCTGGATGGCGCGAGAGTTTCTGCTGCTGCGCTCATGTATGTTCCTTGCCTGAAGGTATTGCCTGCACGGTACCCGATTGGTCGGGTTTTCGCCTGTCCGATCGCATCGCTGCCGGTGCAAAAGGCGCAGATTCGAGCCGGTTATGGTAGAGAATACCCGCCTGCCGAAGCAAGTTGGTCATAGCTCAAACCGGAGCGTGGCCGCTGTGGAGCCTTCGAAGCCGCCCAGGCAATTGCTGCCGCCCGGTAAAGACCGAGAAATAATATTATATAAGCAAAATAAATATATGATTTTAAATAATAATATTATCAAATATCCTAGGAGCTCAGTATGAGCTTTACGCTCGCTGTGCGCTGGCGTATCGCCGTGATGCTGTGCCTGATTACGACGATCAATTACGTGGATCGTCAGGCCTTTTCAGTGGCCGCTCCGGTTCTAATGGACGAGTTTTCGCTCAGCAATACCGAGTACGGCTGGATCACCTCGGGCTTTTTGTTCGCCTACGCAGTCGGGCAGTTAGTGACCGGTCCGGTCATCGACCGCCTCGGAACCAAACGCGCATTCAGCCTGGCCGTTATTGCCTGGAGTCTTGCCGGGATTGCGCATGCATTCGGGCGTGGATTTCTCAGTTTTTTCACTTTCCGCTCGCTGTTAGGCCTGAGCGAGGCGGCCAATTTTCCGGCGGCGTTGAAAGCGGTCGCCGAATGGTTTCCGCGAGCTGAACGGTCGATGGCTGTCGGCATACTGGCGGTCGGCCCGGGCCTGGGCGCGATGATCACGCCACCGCTGATTGGCTTGATCATCGAAACGCTGGGCTGGCGCGCCGCGTTCATCGTTCCCGGTGCGATCGGATTGGTCTGGCTGTGGTGGTGGCAGCGCTATTTTCATAGCCCGGACCGGCACCCCAGCATTTCCGAGCGAGAGTACCGACTGATTTTGACCGGCAGGGACCGCGTTGAACCACCCGTCAAACGGCCGTGGTACTGGGCACTGCGCTACCGGGAAATCTGGGGACTGATGCTGAGCCGGTTCATCGGCGACGGGGCGTTTTATTTTTTCGTGTTCTGGCTGCCGCTGTATCTATCCTCCGCTCGGGGCTTCAACATCATGGAGATCGCGCTGTTCGCGTGGATACCTTTTTTGGCACTCGATATCGGCAGCCTGGCCGGCGGTTGGTTGGGCCAGCGATTGATCCGGGACGGTGTGAGCCTGGATCGATCCCGCAAGATTGTGATCTGGACCGGGGCATTGCTGGTGCCGGTCGCTTTGCCGGCTGTGACCACCGACAGCGCCGCAACAGCTATCGCACTGATTGCGGCCGCGATGTTTGCGATGCAATTTAAAGCTTCCAGCCTGTTCACGTTGCCGGCCGATCTTTTCCCCGCGCGCGACGTGGCGACCATCTGGGGTTTGTTTGGTGCCGTCGGCAGCTTTGGCGCGATGGCCTTCAACGCGGTCGTGGGTTGGACCATCGACCACTTTTCCTATCAGCCGGTGTTTGCCGCGGTTGCTGTCATGCACATCTTGTCAGCTGCGATGATTAGTCTGTTTATACCGCAGGTTCGCCAACTTCACGTACCGACGGCAGCGGGGAGCAGTGGCGCCTGACATGCAAATTTTGTCTGCTCAATATGCTCTGAAGCGTTTGGTCAAAGCCGAACGGTGGATCAGTTGCGTGGCCTTTGCAGTGCTGATCACAGTGATTTTTACAGACGTCGTTAGCCGGGAGCTGACGGGCTCCGGCATGCACTGGGCGCGACAGGTGGGCGTATACGCGAACATATTTATCGTGATGGCGGGTTTCGGTTTGGCTTCGGCCAGCGGTGATCACCTGCGACCGCGGTTTGCGGATGGATGGCTGCCCGCCCGTTGGGATGTCGTCCTGACGCGCCTGCAGGAAGGCGTCATGGCGCTGTTTTGCCTGGCTTTTGCTGTCGTAGCGGTTCAGGTCGTCGCCGAGACCTACAGCATGCAGGAACGCTCGGTGGTGCTACGCGTGGTGGTCTGGCCGTTTCAAGTCGTGATTCCAGCGGCGTTCGCCGTGGCGGCAGTGCGTCACGCAATTTATGCGCTGCGTCCGCAACTTCGGCCAAGCGATAAAAAAGCCGGGAGCGGGTGATGTCTGCATTGGGACTCGTGCTGCTGGTGCTTGTGCTGCTGCTTTTAAGGCAGAACCTGTTCGTCGTGTTGGGCAGCGTGAGCGCGTACGCCTACCTTGTATTCGGCGATGGAATGCTGACGAACATTGTTATCGACGCCTGGGACGCCGCTAACAAAGAAGTATTGCTGTCGATACCCCTGTACATTTTGGCCGGCAATATCATGGCCCGTGGTGGTATAGCAGCCCGGCTGATTCGACTGATGCGCGTGGTAACGACGCCGGTCCCTGGAGGACTTGCGATCGCAGCCGTTCTTTCCTGTGCCGTTTTTGCGGCAGTTACCGGTTCGGGAACCGTCACCCTGCTGGCTGTTGGAGCGATCATGTATCCGGCGCTGCTACAGGCCGGCTATCCCAAATCGTTTGCACTGGGGGCGCTGAGCGCTGCCGGTACGCTCGGGGTGATCGTGCCACCAAGTATTCCGTTGATTCTTTACGGCATCATGACGCAGACGTCGATTGCCGATTTGTTTATCGCGGGAGTAGGGCCGGCTATTTTGCTGACCATGATGATGGCGGTTTACGCCGTAGTCAGGAACCGCCGCCAACGGCGCCAGCGATGGCAGCCCAGCGAATTGATTACCGCACTTGGAGACGGTATCTGGGCATTGCTGATGCCGGTCATCATTCTTGGTGGCATCTACACCGGCTATTTCACCCCAACCGAGTCCGCCGCGGTGGCGGTCGTCTACGCGATTGTCGTGGAGATGCTGATCCACCGGGAACTCGGTTGGTCGGGCTTGCTTGACGTTATCGCGCAGACGTCGCAGTTGCTGGGCGCGTTATTTCCGGTTCTGATGATGGCGCTGAGCCTCAACGTATTCTTGACCTACCAGCAGGTTCCCGAGCACCTGGTGCACTGGCTGAGTGGGCTGATTTCCGATTCGACCACCTTCCTTTTGGGAACGAACCTGTTCCTGCTGCTGATGGGTTGCCTGATGGATATCGGCTCTGCAATCCTGATCCTGGCGCCGATGTTGCAACCGATTGCGGCGGAACAGGGCATTGATGCTGTTCACTTCGGCATCATCATGGTCGTCAATCTGGAAATGGGTTACCTGACCCCGCCGCTCGGCCTGAACCTCATCGTCGCTATGACTGTATTCAAGGAGGAATTCTGGACGATCTGTCGCGCAGTCCTGCCGTTCCTGGCGATGATGTTGGCCGGCTTGATGTTGGTTTCTTTCTTGCCGCAGTTGTCACTGTTTCTGCTTGGCTGAAGTCGGCCGGGGGTAATAATTTCGAGCACTGCGCCGGAAGTACCGATCGAGGTTACAATGCGCGCTTGGCCGCTGCTTCAGGCCGACCAACAAATAAACAATAAGGAGAAACCCGATGACTATCCAAGCCGGTGACAAAATGCCCGACGGCAACTTCGGCATCATGACGGGCGAGGGCCCTGGCGCTTTATCGACGGAGGAGCTATTTTCCGGCAAAAAGGTCGTGCTGTTCTCGGTTCCTGGTGCCTTTACGCCGACCTGCTCGTTGAATCACCTGCCGGGCTTCGTTGACCATGCCGATGCGATTCGCGAGAAGGGTGCAGATACGATTGCCTGCATGGCGGTCAATGATGTATTCGTCATGGATGCCTGGGGTAAGGACCGGAATGTCGGAGATAAGGTCTTGATGCTCGCCGACGGCAATGGCGCCTATGCGCAGGCACTTGGCCTGGAACTGGACGCAAGCGGTTTTGGAATGGGCCAGCGCGGTCAGCGCTTCTCGATCATCGTAGATGATGGCGTCGCGACGCAGGTCAATATCGAATCAGGCGGGGAACTCAAGGTCAGTAATGCCGAAACGGCATTGGAACAGCTGAGCAGTTAGCGCCCGGATCGGGCCGCATCTGAATTTCGTAAGCACACCGGTCGCGGGCCCAGGGGACTAGCGGCGGGGAGGAGTAATAGCGTGGAAACAATTGCCGAGGTAATGCAGGCCCAGGGACTGGTGTATCAGCTGGTTCTGATGATCCATGTGCTGTTGTTCGTTTACTGGCTCGGCGGCGACCTCGGCGTCTTCTATTCGAGCGGGTTCTTGATTCGACCGGAATTAAGCCGCGAGACTCGCCTGGTCACGGCAAAAATCATGTTCAATCTTGACCTGGTCCCACGCATCTGCATGAGCCTGATGCTGACTGTCGGTGGCATCCTGACCGAGGCGGTTGGAATAGTGCATCCGCCCTGGCAAATGGCCGGGATCATTTTGCTGGGCCCGATGTGGCTGTCAATGGTGTTGTTCCTGCATCTCCGGGAAGGGACCGAGGCGGCTAAGAAATTGACGAAGATCGATTTCTGGTTCCGCTGGGCGATCGTGTTCGGGGTGATCGCATCGGTTGCCTATTCCTGGTCGACGGGACGGCTCGACCCGGCCCCGTGGGTTGGAGGCAAGCTGCTGATCTTCGCGGCAATGGTTTTTTGCGGAATCATGATTCGGCTGCGCCTGAAGCCGTTCGCTACGACGTTTCACAAAATCGTTCAGGATCAGGTGACGGACGCCGATAACCAGGCAATGATTGCAAGTCTCGGTCGTGTGCGCCCGTGGGTGATAGGCATCTGGGTGGGTTTGATATGGGAAGCCTATCTTGGCACGGCCAAACCTGGCAGCCCGGATGTGGAAGCGCTTAGCAGTTTCTTCCCGTTGCTGGAGCCGGTGGCGAGACTGGGTGGTTTTTGACTCTATGCCGACTCCTGACTGAATCAGGGCCGATTTTTTCGTCTTACTCAAACGTCCGCTTTCGACCCAAAGCGGACATTCGCTGAACGATAAAAAAGCCCAGCGTTACAATGAGCGCTCAATTTGGACGTCAGATGTGCTTCGCCAAACGTCGGGATGCTTTATATACGTGGCGACAATGAATGCGGCAGAAACAGAGCGCAGACCGCGAATTGTTATTGTTGGCGCGGGATTTGGCGGATTGTTTGCGGCCAAGTCCTTGTCCGGGCTGCAGGCAGATATCATCGTCATCGATCGGCACAATTATCATCTGTTCCAGCCGCTACTTTATCAAGTTGCCACGGCCGGGCTGCCGCCGTCGGATATAGCTTGGCCAATCCGCTCAATACTCAGTCGCCAGAAAAATGTATCGGTGCTGTTGGATGAGGTTACGGATGTTGATACCGAGCAGCAGCGCGTAGTACTTGGCGATGAGTCCATTGGGTATGACTATCTGCTTCTGGCTACCGGCGCAAAACATTCCTATTTTGGCCAGGAAGATTGGGCTGCAGTAGCGTCGGGACTGAAGACTATTGATGACGCGACACTTGTTCGCCGTCAAATTCTAATGGCCTTCGAAAAAGCAGAGACGACGACCGATGGTGCAAGGCTAGACCGGCTCATGCGGTTTGTCATTGTCGGCGGTGGCCCAACCGGAGTGGAACTTGCGGGAACCATAGCGGAGCTTGCGCATTTCACCCTTGCCGCGGACTTTCGCCGCATCGATGCGCGCAGCGCCCATGTGATTCTCGTGGAAGCCGGGCCGCGGATTCTGCCTGTTTTCGATGCATCGCTGTCGGAATACGCCCGCCAGTCACTGGAAAAGTTGGGCGTCACTGTTCGCTTGGGCTCGCCCGTCACTGGATGCGACAGCGACGGCGTCACGATCGGGGAAGAAAGAATCTTCGCAGCGACGGTTATCTGGGCGGCGGGCGTTGTGGCATCA
>JAUWKW010000205.1 GCA_030614035.1 Chromatiales bacterium
CCTTCACTTCAGTTGCGGTGATACCCTGCACACCGATGTCGGCGACGGCCTGGCGAACGTCATCGAGTTTGAATGGCTTGATGATCGCTGTTATCAACTTCATGTCGGCTTATCCTCACTCGGTCGCACTAAAGGCTTTTCCTAGGTTCGATAAGGAAAACGTCTTGCTGACGGTCAGTACGATCGAAGTGTCGCTGCCAGTGCCTGCGCCAAAAAATTCAATCAAATCGCCATTGCTGTAGTTGTAGTAGGCATCGAAATCCAGCCCCAGGTACTCGGCTCTGTAGCCTGCCCTGATGTAATCACCATCGAAATCATTGCCCCAGGTACCCAGCATTCCATAGAAGCCGCTCTGCTCGACGGTCGCCGCGAAATAGCTGAAATCCTGTTGCGGGTTGCTGTCGTACTTGCCGAAATTAGCTTCCAGCGCCAGGAATTTCCACGAACCGGACAGGTTAAATTCGGTCGCGTTATCGTCGAAGGCCTCGGTAAACGTATAGACTGTGACGCCGATGCCGTAACCGATTTCACCGACCTGACCGGTGTAACCACCATAGAGATCCAACTCAGCGCCGGGGTCGACGTTGGCCGCCCAAACACCGGTGTAGAAACCGCCTTCATCTTGAGCCCAGTCCAGGCCGAGCATCGCCGAAGAATTGCTCAACGGTATGCCCCGAAAGATATAGTCACTCATCCAGCCGATGTTGCCAGTCACCTCTGCCTGGGCGGTCGCAGCCACCGACGCTATCGCTAAGGTCGTCAAGATCCGCGTAACCCGTTTCATGATGATTTGCACCCTTATTGCGCGTTTGCCGCAGGCCCTCTGCATGCGACTATTCCGCTTTCCCCTGCGATAAAGCAGGTTCTGTGCCAAAATGTGGAAACCATCAAATTTCAATGGCTTAGAGATAGTTGGCCTGTCGACAGCGGCCTTTGGTGCACCAAAACGGGGCGGCGAGTCCGGTCGGGTGCATTGAAGTAGGGCGCAGCTCAGGTAGTGGCCGGCTCATCAAGCAAGCGGTAATGTTTTAAGAGGACGGAGTGGTCGTGGACAAACAATTTATTGATGATCTGGCTAATCGCTTGGCCAACGTTGTTCCGCCGGGCGTGAAAAGTTTGCAGGATGATCTCGAACGCAACTTTCGTGGCTTGCTTCAGTCCGGTTTTGCAAAGCTGGACCTGGTGACTCGGGAAGAATTTGACGTTCAGACTCGCGTGTTGGAGCGTACCCGGCAGAAACTTACCGCGCTCGAGCAAGAGCTTCAGTCCTTGCAGCAGCAAGTTAAAGTTCAACCGGACTGACCCACCGAGGGCGTTTGTTATCGCCACGGCGACGCAACTCGCCACCGTTTATACCCGCGCACAGGTTGGCCTCGAAGCGCCCCAGGTTACTGTCGAGGTTCACCTCGCGGCAGGACTGCCCGGCCTGTCTGTTGTTGGCCTGGCCGAAACCACGGTTAAAGAGAGCAAAGACCGGGTGCGCGCCGCTATTACCAATACCGGCCTAAAGGTTCCCGACCGTCGGATCATCGTCAGCCTCGCGCCGGCCGACTTGCCGAAAAGCGGCAGCCGGTTCGACCTGGCAATCGCAATCGGAATCCTGGCCGCATCCGGGCAAGTTTCGGCAGACAATCTGAGCGGCTACGAGTTTCTCGGGGAGTTGGCGCTGTCCGGCGAGCTGCGCGGGGTTTCGGCCGTGCTACCGACGTTGATGCAGGCCGTGCACAGCCGGCGATTGGTGGTTGTTCCGCGCGCGAGTGCCGGGGAAGCGGGCTTGTTGAACTCCGACAGAGTGAAAACAGCCGCGCACTTGCTCGATGTTGTGCGGCACCTGCAGGGTCTGGGCGACCTGAATGCTGTACCACCATTCGTCGCCAAGCCTGAACCGCGAGGAAGCTGCGACCTGGCCGAAGTGCAGGGGCAGCATCTGGCAAAGCGTGCGCTTGAAATCGCCGCGGCCGGGAATCACAACTTGCTGTTAATCGGTCCTCCCGGTACCGGCAAGAGCATGCTGGCGCGCCGGCTCCCGGGCTTGTTGGCGCCGATGACTCACGACCAGGCACTGGTTTCCGCGGCGCTGCATTCGCTGTCGGTTTCCGGAAACTCGCTCCGCTGGCGGGAGCGCCCCTTTCGTGCACCGCATCACACGGCATCTGCCGTTGCGTTGGTCGGCGGCACAGCGCTGCCGCGTCCCGGCGAAATCTCGCTGGCCCACGGCGGCGTATTGTTTCTCGACGAGTTACCGGAATTTGACCGGCGCGTGCTCGAGGCTCTTCGGGAACCGCTCGAGACCGGCCGGATCAGCATTGCTCGAGCCCGTCGCAGTGCTGAGTTTCCGGCCCAGTTTCAGCTGGTTGCCGCGATGAATCCGTGCCCATGCGGTTTCTTTGGGGATTCGCAACGGGCCTGTCGCTGCAGCCCGGAGCAAGTGCGTCGCTATCAGTCCAGAATCTCGGGCCCGTTCCTGGATCGGCTGGACATAGTGGTGGAGCTGACACGCTTCACGATGCATTGGACGCCGGCGCCACGGGTTACGGGTGATTCAAGCGACACTGTCAGGCAGCGCGTCATTTCAGCAATTGGATCGCAGCACGATCGATGCGGAAAACCAAATTCGGCATTGGTAGGCGGCGAAGTTCGTCGTTACTGTCTACCAGACGCGACTGGCCAGCGGTTGCTGTCGCGGGCAGCTGATAAGCTCGCACTGTCAGCGCGCGCTTGCGACAGTGTCTTGCGTGTAGCCCGAACCGTTGCTGATTTGGCAGAGCATGTCTCGGTCGGCGCGGCGCAGGTCTCCGAAGCACTGGCACTACGAAAAGATTTAGGTCGATCGGCGGAACACTGGCAAATCGAATGAGGGGGAGGGTTTACTGCGATTTCAGGACGATATATTCAACCGCCGCGATAATTTCTTCATCAGACAGATCCACGCGACCTCCCTTGGGAGGCATGTAGCCCGTGTCTCCTTGTAAACCTTGCAGTGCATGCTCGTTGAGCAACGCCGAGCCTTGAGCAATACGCGGTACCCAGGCTGCCACGTCGCCGGTTGCTGGCGCACCCGCTATGCCCGTTCCATGGCATGCAATACAGGCGGTGTTGTAGACCTGCGGTCCGGACATCACCTCAGCTGCAGGTTCGGCTGTTGCGACTTCGATAACAACTTCTTCTTCGATCGATTGCCCGGTTATTGCAACCCAGCCGTACGGTCGAATGTTTTCAAGCACGGCAGCCTGGAATTCCGGATCGTCGCGGTTGGAGCCGCTCCGGTTGAGTTCGCCAACAACGCCGAGCAGCACGAACAAAGCCGCGGCGATAGAAATCGCAGCAACCGTAATAAGCGTGGACCAATTTACAGAGTTCTGATCCGGGTCACCCAATTTTTTCGACTCCTTTTTTGATCGATCTGGGCCGCTGCGATCGGGGAAACGGGGCGAAAGTATAAGGGCTAAGCTAGCCGGTATAAAGACACGTCGTTTCGATGCGGGGGTGCTTAGACGCGCGCTTTATGATGTGTGGGGAACCACCCCTCGGAGAGGGGATGCGAAATCCGTGACCCCGGCCAGCTCGCGCAGCTCAACAAGCCGCTCGATGACCGCATGACGG
>JAUWKW010000215.1 GCA_030614035.1 Chromatiales bacterium
GCCGTCCGGCGACAACGGATTCAATCAAAGACTTGAACTTGCGATTTGCGTATTTGGAGTTTCGGTCCAATTGATCTCAAGCGCCGTCGCTCCGCCGATGCGAACGTTGCGAAGAGCTGTCGGTATCTTTGCCTCATTCGCGGAAAGCGGTACCCGGCCACCCATGATTTCGGCATAGCGTTGTGGGTATAACGGGTCTCGATCGGGTTCGGCGTAGCCGATCGGGAACACCGGCAGGCTGTCCAAGCCGGCATACTTGTCACTGGCGCCCAGGGTGTGCAGCATTTCGTGGGCAACGACGACCTTGTTGCTGCCTGCCATCGCCCGGTCGGAAAAAACGTTGCACCCGCCAAGCATTCCTTTCTGCAGGCCCAGGGAGTGGGCCAGTTCCGGGTGAGTATCCGGATCATAGTAGACGAGAAACAGTTTAATGTCGGGCCTCGGGCCGGGCTGATCGCTGGTGACGCGCCACGCCCACCAGCGAATCTTCAGGCTCCACAGCGCTACGCTGAGCGAGTTGGCATCCGCTTCCGGCATTGGAGGCCGGCTTTTGATCGGAACACCGACGTTGATTCGTACCGGTAGTGCAATGTCGACACCATAGCGAGTTGCTTCAGTGAGCATGAACTCCTCTATTGATGTGAAGCTCTTTCGGGACAGCGTGTCAATGTACACATCCGTTTGCTCCGAGCCGTCGCCGTTGATTGGGAAAACGGTGACCCAAAGCGGCTGGTCCCAATCCGTGCTGCGCGAGCGCGTCAGGTACGTGCCCAGTGCGACACAAAACAGGATGAAAATCATCAGCAGTTGCCGCAGGCGGGTCAATGCGGTGGCTTGCGCCATGTATTAGGCTTCCCGGGCTTTGAAAGCATGAAGCCTACGTCATGCAGCCTCCGGCAACTGTGACGGGTTTAGCAAGCGGCATGAATCGATCGACAGGTGATGAATTAGCACGCAGAGGTCGCGGCAGTTTTTCCTTTGAGTTGCTCCGCCTGTGCACAGGCTGTTGCATTCGAATAGCTGTCGACGGGCACCAGTTCGATAGGTGGTCTATCGCCGAGATAGGCGTCATCGGCGGGTTCGAGCTTGTTGTAGCTCATGATGGATCTAAGCGAATCAACATAGGCCTCACCGCGCTCGGAATAACGGTTCAGTGTCGATACGAGGTCTGCACCGTGAATTGGTTTACCGGCCTGGCGCAGTTCAGCGCGTTTCTGCCGAAGTTCCCGGTAGGCATTATGTGTATTCAGGTTCATCGTGTAGCCTCGAACGGAATCGAGTGGGGTTTCGAATGCAGCGATGCGGTAATCGCCTTTGTCGGAGGTTCGCTGTTCCTTCGGCGTGATGCCTTTACCCCAGCTCCATTGACCGAACAGCGAGTTCCCTTCAGCCGCAAAGCGCGACGTGCCCCAGCCGCTTTCCTCGGCCGACTGGCTCAGTGCAAGCGAGACCGGCACGATATCCACACGTCTCCATAGCTCGGTGAAATCAGATTCGCCTATCGTGTCAGTTTTCTCATTGATAACGCGAAAGCGCAACGCAATGTCCGTAAGCTGGCTCTGTTGTTCGCTGGATAGCTGTCCGTTAACTGCGGCGGTCCGAAGCTCTTTTAGCGCGGCGCGATCTTCGAGGATCAATTCATTCGATCTCAGTACCAGCGGAGTCATCGCACGGAAAAACAGGCGCTTTTTGTGAGTTACGCTGATCTCTTTTGTATATTTGTCCCGCCAGTTGTCTGATACGTCGGTCAGGTAGACCCTCGGAACCTCGCGTATGCCGGCCTGCCAGGTTTCCGGTGTGTAGTCCAGTTGCTCGAACAACTGGTCGATATCCTTGTAGGACAGGTATTCGAAACGCTGCTGGGCCTTCACCGGTTGATAGGCAAGGCCACAGACCAACACCAGTAGCATGAAAACAGTCGGCGGCCGCCGTACAACTAATTGGGGCATGCTCATAAGTAATCTCTCCATGTTTTTGTTACACGCTGTTATTGCTATCTCAACACGGGTCTACCAGAAGCCCGACACTCGCTGTATGCACCAGAACGCCGCGACGGAACCGATCGCGTACGCAGGCAGCTGCGCGGACCAGGCCGGCCAGCGGACCCTGGACTGCTGAAGAATCCAGCGTAGCGCTAGCACCACGAAAACAAACATCAGCTGGCCAATCTCGACGCCGACATTGAAAGTGAATAGTGCCAGCGGGATGGCGGACTCCGGCAGACCGACTTCGCTCAATGCGCCTGCGAACCCGAAACCATGCAGCAGACCAAAGCTCAGGGCCACGACCCACGGGATACGCTCGGTCAGACTTGGCTGACCTCCGTCACGCTTCGCCAGTTCGGTGGCCAGAAACAGAATACTCAAAGCGATAACGGCCTCGATCGGTGCCTGGGGGACGTTGACGTAACCGAGTGCTGCCATGGCTAAGGTAATGCTGTGAGCGAGCGTAAACGCGGTGATGGTTTTGATCAGCGGGGCGATGCCGTTGACTAACAGCATCAGTCCCAGCACGAACAACAAGTGATCGACGCCAGACAGAATGTGCTCGATGCCAAGTCGCGTATACGCCCGGGCAACTTCCAGTGCCGGCTGTGCCGCGGCTACCGTAAACGACGGGTTCTCCGGCTTCAGCAACAGCGTCTGCGACTCGTCATCAAGACTATTGACCCGCACCAGCACGTCGGTAATCGTCGTCGACAGTCCGGACAGGGTGACAGTTTGGCCAGCCAGTCCGTCGCTACCGCAGTTGACAGTTCGGCGTTCGATAAACGCACCGGGTGTCGCCTGCCGCGATGGCGGCATCAAATCCTCGCAATGCACTGGCAGTACCGGGGAAATCGCAAGTCGCATATCGCCACGGCGAGGGACTTTCCAGAACAGATCGTACTGTCCGGGTTCGATTTCATTGATTTCCAGGTAGCCCGGCCTCGATTCATGCGCACAGGTGATCGCAGGTACAGCACATAGAATCAGAGCAATGACAGCGCCGCGCATCGATTGCGTCATGCCGGACACCCATCAGGAAGGTTTAGCAGCAGCCTCATTCGGTTGGGTCCGCAGGTTGGGCGATGATGTTTTCATAGCGGGACTTGAGCCGTGCGTATACTTCTTCATTGGTGCGCCGGCGCAGATCGTCAAGATACAGATTCGTGACCCGGCTGCGAACCTCCTCGAATTCCGGTAGCCGTGCCGGCTCGGTATTGGAAATCCGGACCAGGTGCAGCCCATAGCCCGACTCGAGCGGCCCGGCCCATTCACCTGGTGTGAGCTGAAACACTTCGTGTGCAAACTCATTACCGAACAGGCGCGCGACCTGTCTCTCGGTTAGCGCCTCGAAGTCGGATTCGAGCATGAAACGGTCACCACGCTCCGGTGCGCGCTCGACGGCACGGTCGAGTAGCTCACGCCGGACCCGTTCCGCGTCTGCAGCCGCTTTATCGCCACGTTGGTCGCGGCTGAAGTAAATGTGAGTAAACGAAAACTGCGCCGGATCGGTCAACT
>JAUWKW010000213.1 GCA_030614035.1 Chromatiales bacterium
GCATAGTCCATGCCCGTTATTATCAGGTCAAACCTGCAGGCGGTACCACCTTTAGCTCCCTATAGGCACGGTATGCACCGTACAAAGATCAATGTGAGCATTCGGTTCATAGCGAGGCACACACCTGGTCATAGTGATATCCTCGAAACGAAAACGAACCGAACGAATTCGGAGGAGACATCCATGCTGACCACCATCCGGGCCACACTTCTTTTCGTTTCGATCCTCGTCTCGCTGACCGCAGCAGTTGGAGCCGAAAATGAATCGCTGTCGGCGGCCGCCGAATCCGCCCCACGTTCGGCCGGAAACCGTGCCCGCGCCGAGGCCCGACACCCTGTGGCAACCTTGGAGTTTTTCGGTATTCGCGCCGACATGACCGTCGTGGAGATCACGCCCGGCGGCGGCTGGTACACGGAGATTTTGGCGCCCTTCCTCCGGGACACGGGGAAACTGTATGCGGCCAACTATGATCCGGAATCCGAAAATGAATATTTTCGTGGCAATGCCAACCGCCTTCTGGAGAAGTTCAAGGCAGATCCCGCGATCTACGGCCAGGTGATTGCCACGGTCTTTGTTCCGCCGGCAAAACTGGAAGCAGCGCCTCCGGGCAGTGCCGACTTGGTTTTGACGTTTCGTAACCTGCACAACTGGATGGAACAAGGCAACGAAGAGGCCGCTTTTGCTGCAATGAACACAGTACTCAAATCCGGCGGTACGCTGGGTATTGTGCAGCATCGCCAGGACACCATCGTGGAACAGGACCCCAAGGCCGAATCCGGCTATGTGCGTGAAGACTATGTGATCGCACTGGCTGAGGCCGCCGGGTTTGAACTGGTGGCAAAAAGCGAAATCAACGCCAACCCCAAAGACACCGGCGACCATCCGAAGGGGGTATGGACTCTGCCACCGAATTTTGACTTGGGTGACGTGGATCGGGACAAGTATCTGGCCATAGGCGAAAGCGATCGAATGACGCTGAAGTTTGTCAAGAAGCCTTAACTCGATGTTCTTGAATGTCCGAACTGCGGCGCATTGAACCGGCGAGTCCCGGATTTTACGATGGTGAGCATGGGACGTGGCATCATTTCGTTGCCCCGCGACAACGTAAAGAAACGAACCACCGGATTATTCCACTTTGTGGCGCTGGCTTTTCTCCTTGCGGGATGTGAGCAGCCGAACCAAGGGGACGCCCCAGAATTTCCTGCCCATCACGTTTTCCTGAATGGGGGTGTTTACACGATCAACGGCGCCTATATTCATGATCAGGATGATTTGCTTGGCAGCATCGAGGTCGGCAAAAAAGCCGACCTGATCGTGCTAGACCGCAATCTTTTCGAGGTTCCGGCGCAGCAGATCAACGAGGCGAAAGTGCTGATGACGCTGTTCGACGGTGAAGTCGTTTTTCAGCAACCGAGTGCCACGCAGTAGAGCAGTTATTCTTATGGCAGCAGCAATTCAACCCACGGAACACGTCGCATCCTATTATGCGGCGACGGCCAACGAACAGACCGACTATCCGATACTTCGGGGCAGTGTGTCTGCTGATATCTGCATCGTCGGCGCCGGCTTCACCGGGGTTGCGACAGCGCTAAACCTTGCAGAACGGGGCTACTCCGTCGCCGTCGTCGAAGCGAACCGGGTCGGCTGGGGTGCGTCGGGCAGAAACGGGGGCCAACTGATTGCCGGCGGCTTGGGTGAGAGCAAGTTCGCGGCGCGTTACGGTGATGGCATCGCCGACATGCTGTGGGAGATGCACTGGAGGGGCAACGACATCATCTGTGATCGCGTCAAGAAACACGCGATCGACTGCGATCTGAAATTCGGTTACATCGAGGTCGCGTTACGACAGCGGCATATCGATGATTTTCACGAACAATGCGAAGCGTTTGAACGCAACGACTTCCCGTATGAATACCGTCTCGTGCCGCGTGACGAGCTGCCGGACATCGTCGGCACCTCGGCCTATATCGGAGGCCTGATCAATATGCGCAACGGCCACCTGCATCCGCTGAATCTCTGCATTGGCGAGGCGCAGGCGGCTGAGAGTCTCGGCGTTAAGTTCTTCGAGCAGTCACCGGTCACGAGGATTGAACACGGGCCGCGGCCGCGGGTCGTGACCGTAACCGGTCATGTCGAAGCCGGCACCGTGGTGCTGGCAGGTAACGCCTATCATGCGCTGGAACGCAAACACCTCTCCGGCCTGACGTTTCCGGCCGGCAGCTACATTATCGCGACGGAGCCGCTTGGGCCGGCAGTCACCCAAAGGATCAACCCGCAGGACCTGGCGGTCTGCGACATGAACGAGGTCGTCGACTACTATCGTATGTCGGCCGATGGGCGCCTGCTGTTCGGTGGTCGCTGCAACTATTCCGGCCGCGATCCCAGCAGTATTCGCAAGACCCTGATGCCGCGAATGATCAAGATTTATCCGGAGCTTGCGAACGCCCGCATCGAGTACGAGTGGGGCGGGAAGATCGGTATTGTTGTCAATCGCATACCCTTGCTCGGACGGATCAACGACAACGTTTATTATTCTCAGGGATATTCAGGACACGGTGTCAACGGGACCCACATCGCTGCAGAAATCATCGCCGATGCGATTGGCGGTACGCTGGAGCGTTTTGACCTGTTCGCGAAAATAAATCGCTTTCGGGTTCCGCTCGGGCAATGGTTCGGCAACCAGATGGTCGCGCTCGGTATGATCTATTATCGCCTGCGCGATTTAATGTGAATTCACCGAAGCTTTCAGCGTGTCGAGGTACCACGCGACAAAGCGCTGCGTGAAGTCTTCCATCTTCGAATAGGGCCCGGGTTCGTAGAAGCGCGAGTTAACGCCCTGAGCGTTGCGTTCGATAATGTGCTGGTCGGCGATCGTTGTGACGTCCCATAACCAGGTCAGTTCCTTCACGTTGTAGTCTTTGCCTTCCTCGGCATTCTCGTTGACCAGCCAGGTGATGTCGCAATCGGTGGAGCCCACCGACAGCGGTGTGAACCGATACAGTACGATGTGATCGCAATAGGCCAACGCGAACGTGACCGGCCCGACCTGAAAGTCTGTCGCCCCTCTGTCGTAATCCTTGATGTCGCCGAGCAAAGGCGCGACCGGTTTGCCGTCACGGCTGCCGGTCACGTGGCCGCGGATCAGCGGGTAGCGATCATAGCTGTAATCGTTGCCCAGGCCGGGCGCGTCGAGAAACTCGGCATTGACACTCTTGGCGCTGAGACCACATGCATCGGCGCGCGCCATGACGTCTATCAGCAGATCTGCGTATTCCTCTTCGGGCATTGCGAGCCCGTGGCCCAGCGAATATTCCGGATGAGCCGGGGCGCAGTGATAACACTCCGTATAGTTTTCGACGGCGAGTTTCCAGTTGGCCGCAATCGGGTAGCTCTGCCGGTATGCGACCTTGGACCGTTCGAGGCGATACGGCCGCAGGCACTCGCTCATTTCCTGCGCTATCGGTTCGAATGGCGCCGGGTCTGCGGCGAAATTGACGAAAATCATGCCGTCGAGCAGCTC
>JAUWKW010000283.1 GCA_030614035.1 Chromatiales bacterium
GGTCCAGCCCGGTGCCGAGCAGCGCATCGACGATCAGGTCCGCGGCGGCGATGAGGCCCGCTTCAAAAGTCACGGCCGCGCCGCCTGTTTGGAGGAATTCGCCATACGCCCTGCCCGCAGCGCCTGACAGTCGGATCGGATCGCCCAGTGCGGCCACCGTGACCTCGAGGCCGGCTTGCCGGGCCAGACGCGCGATGACATAGCCATCACCCGCGTTGTTACCGGCGCCGCACAATATCAGCCATCGCCGGGCATCAGGAAAGCGCGTGCCGGTCGCGTTAAATGCCGCGCGACCGGCACGCGACATCAATTCGTAACCGTCAATACCAACCTCTTGAATCGCGATGCGATCCAGTTCGCGCACATTCTGTGGCGTGTACGCAAAGCCTGCCAATTTGGACATGCCGCCGATTATACTGATCCGCTGCCACCCCATACCCGCTTATGCCATGCCTGCACCCGCCACCCTAGTGCCGACGAAGCTTGCCCAGCAGATCAAAAGCTGGGGCAAGCAGTTGGGCTTTAATCAAGTCGGTATCGCAGGTACCGACCTGCCAAAGGACGAAGCGCGCCTGAATCGCTGGCTGGCGGATGGCTATCACGGCGAGATGGGCTACATGGCGCAACACGGCTCAAAACGATCCCGTCCGCACGAACTGGTGCCGGGCACCGTGCGGGTCATCGCGGCGCGGATGGATTACCAGCCGGCTGAACAGCGCCCCCCCAGCGCGCTACTCGACGATGGCGAGCATGCCTACATCGCCCGCTATGCGCTGGGCGGCGACTACCACAAGCTGTTGCGACGCCGCCTGCAGCAACTGGCCGACCGCATCGCCGCCGTCGCCGGGCCATTTGGATACCGGGCATTTGTCGACAGCGGCCCGGTACTGGAAAAACCGCTGGCTCGCGATGCCGGGTTGGGTTGGATCGGCAAACACACAAACCTGATCAGCCAGGACAGCGGTTCATGGTTTCTGTTGGGCGAGTTGCTGACGGACCTGCCATTGCCAGTGGACACACCGGCCAATGACCATTGCGGCAGTTGCCGCGCCTGCATCGATGTCTGTCCAACCGGCGCAATCGTCGCACCTTATCGGCTCGATGCACGCCGCTGCATCTCGTATCTGACGATCGAGCTACGCGGCAGTATTCCGGTGGAATTTCGACGGGCGATGGGCAACCGGATATTCGGATGCGACGACTGCCAACTGATTTGTCCATGGAACAAGTTTGCCCGTCCCACGTCCGAGCCGGCGTTTGCGCCCCGACACGGTCTGGATGACGTCTCGCTGATCGAGTTGTTCGGCTGGAGCGAAGCCGAGTGGCGGCAAAAAACTGCCGGCAGCGCCATTCGCCGGGCAGGTTATGCCGGCTGGCTGCGGAATATCGCCGTGGCGTTGGGAAATGCGCCCAGTTCGCCGACGGTCGTTAAGAGCTTGCGAGCACGGGCCGACGATCCATCGGCAGTGGTGCGCGAGCACGTGGCCTGGGCATTGGCGCAACACGATGCGCAAGGGGATAGCACGGCTTGAGCAGCTTACAACTCGACCAGCACGTTATCGATCAATCGCGCAGCACCTAACCGGGCGGCTGTCAGGACAACCAGGTGCTGGCTGTCGGCTTTCGGTGGCGACAGATCGGAAGCTTTGCGGATCGCGAAAAATTCCGGGTCCAGGCCAGCCGCATGCAGCCGGTCCAGGCCTTCGGCCTCCAGGCGATCCAAATCCCGCTGCCCGTCAAGCAGTTGCTGCCGGCAGTCGGCCAGCGCCCAGTAAATTGTTGGAGCGGCTTTTTGTTCTTCCTTTGACAGGTACTGATTGCGAGAACTCAGGGCCAGCCCATTTTTTTCCCGCTGCGTCTGTCCGGCAATTATATTCACCGGTATATGCAGATCGCTGGCCATCCGCCGCAAGATCACGAGCTGCTGATAATCCTTTTGACCAAAAACGGCGACGTCGGGTGCGACCATATTGAACAGGCGGCAGACAACCGACGTGACGCCGTCGAAGTGCCCGGGTCGGGCGGCGCCGCAGAAGATCTCGGACAGCGCTTTGACCGAAACAGTGGTCATTTGCTCGGTGCCTTCCGGGTAAATCTCTTCGCTGCTCGGTGCAAACAAGATATCCGCGCCGGCACGAGCCAAACGGCGCGCGTCAGTAGCCAGCGTGCGCGGATATTCGGCAAAATCTTCGCCGGGGCGAAACTGGGTTGGATTGACAAATATACTGACGACCACGCGCTCGGCGTGCTCGTGGGCAAGACTGACCAGGTTCATGTGCCCCTTGTGCAGGCTACCCATAGTCGGCACCAGCGCGACCGATTCGCCGGCCTGACGCCAGTTATCGATTTCGTTGCGCAGAGAACTGATGTCGGTTATCTGCTTCACGCCAACCCGCTGCCGTCAGTTAACACAGCCGGAACATCGCCAGCTGCGGAATCAGGAAAAGCAATGCTCGGCACCGGGATAGCTCCTATCCCGCACCGCTTGCACGAACCGGCCGCATGCTTCCATTGCCGAGTCCGACTCAAGCATGAAATTCTGCACAAATCGGG
>JAUWKW010000280.1 GCA_030614035.1 Chromatiales bacterium
CCGCCAGGGGCTGGCGTTTGGACACCAAAGCGCTGACGCAGAAACACGGCGACGTCGCCTATGCGATCCCGTGCCCCGACCGGCGCAACTCGGGCAACTGGGTGCTCGACCCGGTGCCACTGCACGCGGCGGCCTCCACAAGCGGCGCCAAGGTGGAGAGCGCCGCCTAGCCGGCTCAATACAACACTCGGCTGGTGGGCCGTATCTTTGCCTTTGGTATGTTGCAGATCAATCCGTAGCCAATACCGATTCGATCCATGGAAGAACCCAACGATCAAAATGGCTCCGATCACGCCGAGGTGGAGTTCCATCCACCGGTAATGCTGTTGGCCGCGCTGGCGGTTGGATTCCTGTTGCGCTGGATCTACCAACTGGCATTCTTGCCGACGACCATGGTAATCATCTTCGGACCCGCGGTTGTCATCGCCGCATTCGGAATTTTTTTCTGGGCAGCCGCCGCGATGCGCAAAGAAAAAACGTCCATTCAAACCGGCACACCAACCGATGTCATTGTTACGTACGGACCCTACAGCTTGTCCAGGAACCCGATCTATGTGGCCATGCTGTTGTTGCTGGCAGGCGTTGGCATCTGGACCAATAGCTTCTGGTTCTTCATTGTGGCAATCGTTTGTTCACGATTGCTGGACCGGGGCGTGATAGTGCCGGAGGAGCGCTATCTGGAACGAGAATTCGGCACCGACTATTTACAATAGCGTGCGAAGGGCCGTCGATGGCTGTGAGCATGCTGCCCGCATAGCTACTGTTCATTCAGGGCGGACTCTCCATCACGGAAAAGTAAAACCCGGCCTTGTGTCGGGTTTTCTCGACTAGGACGTGTGCAGGTGCTGTATTTTCCAGCCGTCGCCGGTCAGGGCCAGGACCGCCGTCGCGAAGCCGCTCCCGAAGTTCATCTCCGGCCCGTCTTTTGGCAGTACCTCGTAAGCGAAAGTCGCATAGGCCAGCGATCCATCGATCTTCAATTGATAAAAGCTTAGCCGGAAGCGCACCTTGCCCAGATCGTCGAGCTCGCCGGCCAGGTGATGATCCCGGTAATCCGCCCAACCCCAGTTGCTGTGCCGGCCTTCCAGCATGACGAAGGTCTCGTCCGGGACCACCAGTGCTTCGACGGCACCGATGTCACCGCCGGTCAGGGCTTCGTGGTACGCCTCGATAACGCCGATCACCTCGGTTTCCGCCGCCGGCCAGTCTTGCACCGCCGGGGGTAGCGGGGCCGCAGCCGAATCGCCCGTGTCGCCCCCAAAAGCTGCGCTAAACCATCCGAACGCGAGCAGCACCGTCAGTCCAGCTCGGCTCATGACCCAAGACAAACGAAAAGTGTTGTCGTAACGCATTATCTATAGTCCTCCCGGAACGGCGGGTAATCGAACGGCTCGACCATCAGCCCGCCCAGCTTTGCAATCCTTCCGCTTTTCATGACGAAGTCGATTTCGCGCAGCGCCGTTATATCCGTCAACGGGTCACCAGCCACCGCGATCAGATCCCCCAGCTTACCTGCCTCGATGCTGCCGGCTTCTTCTGCGATGCCGAACAGTTCCGCCGTGGAGACCGTAGCGGCATGGATGGCATCCATCTCCGCCATGCCGAAACCCACCATCATCTCGAATTCCTTGGCATTTTGTCCGTGGGCAAACGTGCCCGCGTCGGTGCCGAATGCGATCCGCACGCCGGCCGCATACGCGCGTTCAAAGGCTGCATGTTCGTTGCGCAGCCGCACGGAGCTCGCGTCCGGAATCCTGAATATCGGCGGCGGGTAGCTGGCCGACAACGTGGGCACCAGCCAGACGCCCGCTTTTTTCATCATGCTGATGCCTTCATTATCGAGCAGGAAACCGTGTTCGATCGAATCAACCCCGGCCTGAACCTCTTTTTTGATTGCTTCCGGCGTATAATCGTGAGTCGTGGCTTTCATGCCCAACATGTGCGCGGTCTCGATGATCGCCTCTATCTCGTCGGGAAACAGTTGCCGGTCCAGTTCGGTGTTTGAGCCAAAACCGCCGGTCGACGTAAATTTGATCAGGTCGGCACCGAGTTTGAACTGGTAGCGCACTGCTCGGCGGCATTCCACCGGACCGTCGCAGACGCCCATTAGCAGGCGCGCCTCCGCCTCGCCGGTCTCCAGCATCGGGATCTTGTCGGCATGACCGCCGGTCACAGCGATCGCAGCGCCCGACACGAGTATCCGCGGCCCGATCATCCGGCCACGGTTAATTGCATCGCGCACGGCGAACACGGACTGGTCATCGGACCCGACGTCACGCACGGTTGTGAAGCCGGCCGCCAGGTTACGCCGTGCGTACAGCACGGTGTTGAAAGTTGATTCCGCCGGGGTCGGCTCGGCCCGCTCGCCGCGTCTTGCGCGGCCGGGGCCCCGGGAGGGCTCGCGGTTGAGGTGCACATGGGCATCCATTAAGCCCGGGAGCACGAAGCGGTCGGATAAGTCGATGACTGTCACGTTTCCGTCAGCAGCCACCGTATCCGCGGCCAGAAACCCCGCTTCCACCGCCTCGATGCGGTCATTTTTGATGACTACGGTCATCTGTTGTGCGGGCTTTTCCCCGGGCAGGGCGAGCAGTGTGCCCGCGTGAATCAGCACATACCGGTCGGCTGCGGCCCC